>JBAQGP010000108.1:0-3984 GCA_049287845.1 Solirubrobacteraceae bacterium
GAGCTCCCGGTCGCGGAGGTCTTCACCACCGGATCCGGGAAGTTGGTGACCCCGTGGTGGCGCATGCACGCTGAGAACTGGTACGCGCTGGCGGGGCCGCCCTTGGCTCCCGCAGCGGCAGCCGACCCCGATGAGGACGACGGCGAGTTGCCGCCGCAGCCCGTCGCGACCACCGCCATGGCGACTGCGGCCAGGAAGGCGAGAGCGGGCCGGCGTGAGGATCCTGTAGACATGGATGGCGTCGATGACATCGCAGACGTCCTTTGAAAGCCGATGAGTGTCGCGCCAGTTGTAGTGGTGAGGTGGTGACACCACGGTCACGAATGCTGTGACCCCGCTGTTACGCCGGCTCAGACATCCTGTGAGGGTGAAACGATGAGGGTGCTGGTTGTCGAAGATCACCCGCGGCTGGCCACCGCGCTGGCCGAGGGACTGCGCCGGGAGGGCATGGCGATCGACCTGGCCTTCGACGGCGCCGAGGCGCTCTCCCACGTCGCCATCAACCGCTACGACGTCGTGGTGCTCGACCGCGACCTGCCCGGAGTCCACGGCGACCAGGTGTGTCGCGCGCTGGTGGATCAGCGCACCGAGACCCGGGTGCTGATGCTGACGGCCGCCAGTACGATCCGCGACAGGGTGGAGGGCCTGGAGCTGGGCGCCGACGATTATCTGCCCAAGCCGTTTGACTTCAGCGAGCTCGTGGCGCGGATTCGGGCGCTCGCCCGCCGCGCCGTGGCCCCCGTGCCCCCGACCCTATCGTGCGGTGACCTCAGCCTTGACCCCTCACGCCGAACGGCATCACGCGACGGCCAGCCATTGGACCTCAGCCCCAAGGAGTTCGCCGTGCTGGAATGCCTGCTGTCGGCCGACGGGCGCGTGGTCTCCACCGAGGACCTGCTCGAGCGCGTGTGGGACGAGACGACGAACCCGTTCACGGGCACGGTCAAGACGACGATGAGCCGCCTGCGCGCCAAGTTGGGGGAACCCGCGTTGATCCACACCGTGCGCGAGGGCGGCTACCGGATCTGATGACCCGGCTGCTCAGAGCACTGTCGCCGCGGTCGTGGCTGCGGGCAACCCGGCGCACGGCCCGGCTGCGCCTCACGCTCCTGTACACGGGAATGTTCCTGGGGTTGGGGACGGCGCTGGTCATCGGAGTCTTCCTGCTCTCGACGGGCGGCCAGTTCGTCGTCCACGCCCGCGCTGAGCTCACCACCGTGACTCCGACATCCACATCGATACGACCGGTGGCCCCGAATGGCCCCGGGCCGGCGCCGCGCCTGCCCGCGGTCGTCCCGGCCGGCAGTGTGGTCGAGTCGCAGCCCTCCAAGGACCTGGCCGGGCTGCTGGCCACGACGTGGATACTCCTGGTGGTCACCGCGATGGTCTCGGCCCTGCTGGGCTGGTTTGCCGCCGGGCGGGTCCTGCGACCGTTGCGCGAGATGACCGACACGGCACGCACGATCTCCGCCGGCAACCTCGGCCGCCGGCTGGCGCTCACCGGACCCGACGACGAGTTCAAGCGCCTGGGCGACACTCTGGACGAGCTGCTCGGTCGGCTGGAGGCGTCGTTTGACGCCCAGCGCCGGTTCGTCGCCAACGCGTCGCATGAGCTGCGCACCCCGCTGACCGTGGAACGGACGCTGCTCCAGGTGGCGCTGGCGGACCCCGATGCCACCGAGGTCAGCCTGCGCGCGGCCTGCGAGGAGCTCCTGGCGTGCGGCCGCGAGCACGAGCGCCTGCTCGAGTCGCTGCTGACCCTGGCGTCCAGCGAACGCGGACTCAACTACCGCGAGCCGGTCGACCTGGCACGCCTGGCCGGCCACGTGCTGCTCACGCCGCGACCCGACATGCAGCGCCAGCGCCTCGAGCTCGACACAACGCTGGAGCCGGCGGCGGTGGCCGGGGACCCGGCGCTGATCGAGCGGCTGATGGCCAACCTCGTCGACAACGCGGTCCGCTACAACCGCCCGGGCGGCCGGGTCGAGGTCCGCACCGCGGCGGTGAACGGGCACGCCGTCGTCTCGGTGACCAACACCGGTCCGGTCGTGGCCGCCGATGACACAGATCGGATGTTCGAGCCCTTCCAGCGGCTGGGCGGTGGGCGCGCGGCGGCCGCCGACGGCCACCACGGCCTGGGCCTGTCGATCGTCCGGGCGATCGCCTCAGCGCATGACGCCGCCATCGACACGACGCCGCAGGCTGCCGGTGGACTGGTCGTCACCGTGCGCTTCTCGCGCCTGGAGGGCGCGCCGCCGGCTCACAACCCGTCGTCGGGCACCAGCGCCCCTGCCGGCTCGTCCACGAGACGCTGAAGGCGATGTGTGCTTGGTGAGTGGAACCCCTGTCGATGCACAGGGAGCAGGTGCTTTGGTGGTGGCGCCGGACGCGTGGTATAGCTAGGCGAGACGGGACTACCACCCGGCACGGGATCGGAGGGATCAGGGGACATGGGTGTGTCAAGCGCGGCGGCGACGCCGCATGCGACCGCGGCCACGGCGCCGCAGGCGACCGCGGCCACGGCGCCGCACGTACGCAGGAACATCTGGACGCTGCCCAGCGGCGACCAGACGGTGGAGGAATATGCCCAGGCCGTCGCGATCATGCAGGGACGGCCGGCGCATGACCCGACCAGCTGGACCTACCAGGCAGCGATGCACGGCACGCGCGTAGGGGCGGTGCAGCCGTTGTGGAACGGGTGCCAGCACGGGACGTGGTTCTTCCTGGCCTGGCATCGGATGTTCATCTACTACTTCGAGCAGATCGTCCGCGCTGCCGTCGTGCAGGCCGGGGGCTCGGCCGACTGGTCGCTGCCGTTCTGGGACTACGGCGCAGGAGGCCAGCAGGCCACGCTGCCGTCGGCCTTTCGCCAGTCCACGGTCAGCGGCAGCCCCAACCCGCTGTTCGAGTCCCTGCGCGCCCCGGGGATCAACACCGGCCTGGCGGTGTCGCCGGCGGTGGCCTCGGCGACTCGCGCCCTGCGGGCACCGCGCTTTGTCGGCACCGCCGATTTCGGCGGCGGCATCACCGGGGTGGCGCAGTTCTCCAACAGCACGGGGCAACTCGAAGCGCAGCCCCACAACGTGATCCACGATGCGGTCGGAGGTAACGGCGGTCTGATGGCCGACCCGGACGCCGCGGCCGCGGATCCCATCTTCTGGATCCACCACGCCAACATCGACCGGCTGTGGTTCATCTGGAACACCCCGGGACATCGCGACCCGAATGACCCGCGCTGGACAGGCCAGACGTTCTCGTTCTTCGACGCCAACGGCCAGCGCGTCAGCAAGACGCCGACCGACGTCGTGGACATCGTCGGGCAGCTGGGGTACACGTACGAGGTGGCGGCGGCGCGCCCGGCCGGGGCGGGCGGGCCTGCGTTTGCACCGACTCCGGAGGACGCCGTGACCGGACCTGAGCCCCCCGAGGGCGAGCCGGAGCTCGTCGGCGCGTCCGAGATGCCCGTTCGCCTCGTCGGCGGTCCGGCGTCGGTGGCGCTCCAGATCGACCCACAGGCCCATGACGCCGCGCTGGCCGCGAGGAGCGCCACCGCCCCGCAGCGGATTCTGCTCAGCGTCGAGGACATCGAAGCCGAGCGCAATCCGGGAACGGTCTACGGGATCTACCTCAATCTGCCGGCGGGCGCCTCGGCCGACGTGGCGGAGAGTCACCACGCCGGCAACGTCTCGTTCTTCGGGGTGGAGCGCGCCCGCCATCCGCGCGGTGACGAGCATGCTCACAGCCTGCGGGTCGTGCACGACATCACCGAGCTGACACGGAGCCTCGCCGCCCAGGGCGAGTGGGATGGCCGGCACATTGAGGTCACGTTCCGCCCGCTCGGGTTGATCCCGCACGACCAGCCGGAGCTCGCGCACGCGCTGCCCGACGATGCGACCGACACTGACCCACCGGTCACCATCGGGCGCGTCGCCATCTTCTACGAGTGATGCCGCAGCTACGCGCAGCCGCGGGCTCCCTCTGGTG
>JBAQGP010000109.1:0-4093 GCA_049287845.1 Solirubrobacteraceae bacterium
GTCACGCACGGTGCGTCGCCACTCGCGCGGGCCGTGACCGCCGGCGGACCGCGCCAGCACCGTGAGCCGGCGGCTCACAAACCACGGTACCCGGGCCAGGGCCCGCCACACCGACGGCGGCGCGTCAACCGTCGCCAGGCCGCCGATTACGTAGGCGACTTGAGCCAGCGTGGCGGTGGCAGCGAGGCGCCGCAGGGCCGGTGAGCCGGAGCCGCCTGCAGCGGCCAGGGCAATCACATGAGCCGCCAGCAGGAGCGACTGCGGCGGTAGCAGAGGCTCAAGCGCCGCATCAAGCGCGCGCAGCTCGCCGGCCGCCCGCCAGCGGGCCAGCAGCTTGGGCGTCAGGCGCCGCGCCAGGTCCAGCCGCCCGCTCTCCCAGCGGGCTTCCTGATCCGCGCTCGCGCCTGCCGACGAGACCACGCGGGAGCGCACTTCTGCGTCAGCGGCGAACGCCACTCGGACGCCGTCGAGCACCCATCGCATGTGCTGCTCGCGATCCTCCGCGTAGGAGAACGATCTCCACGGCGATCTGCGCAGCAGGTTCGCCGAGAACGCCATCCCCGTCCCCAGCAAACCGCTGGAGAGCCGCAGGCGATCCCGGCCGGCCGTACGGACGACGTTGAATAGCGCGAATCCCGCCCACCTCAGCGCCGAGGCCGTAGAGGCCTCGGGGCTGGAGACGACATACCGGGCCTGGACCGCCTCGGCGCCGCTCTGCAAGTGTCCTGCCAGCGAACGCAGCAGATCACGTGAGATTTCGCAGTCGGCATCCACGATGCACGCTGCGTCGATTGTCTCGTCTTGCAATAGGCGCCGGAAGGCCCATTCCAGCGCGTAGCCCTTACCGCGACGCTCGGGGTCGATCCGCTCCCATACCTCGGCACCGGCGCGACGAGCTACGTCGGCGGTGGCATCGGTGCAGTTATCGGCGATCACGACGACCCGGAGATCTTGCGGCGCATAGGAACCCGCCCGCACCGAGACGATCGCATCCATGATCTGGGTTTCCTCGTCATGGGCCGGGATCAGGACTGCCAGGCCCAGGGGGCCGCGGAGCGTCGGCGAGACACGACGCAGTCCCGAACGGGCAGCCAGCAGCAGGACAAGCAGATGGGCGTCGCTGAGCGCCGCCAGACCGCCGGTGATTCCCGCCAGCACCCGCAGTAACGCCCGCAATGGGACGCGCAGGCCGCCGCCGTTCATGCCGCTCGCGGCCTGGGAGCCCGTGCGGCCCCGCGGAGCAGATCCACCAGCTGTGAGCCCACCACGGCCTGGTCATAGCTCTCCAGGATCGCTTCGCGAGCCCGACGGCCGAGTTTCGCACCCTGGGCCACGGCGTCCTGGAGCGCGGCGGCTAGGTGCGGGGGCTCACCGACGGGGACCAGCAGACCGGAACGGCCAGGCTCGACCACTTCCGCGATCGCCGGGATGTCACTTCCGACGACCGGTGTCGCGCAGCTCATCGCCTCCAGCAGGACCATCGGAAGGCCCTCGTACTTCGAGGGCAGTGCCAGCACGCTGGCACCCCGGTAGAGATCGCGCAGCCGGAGGCTGTCGGAGACGAAACCTAGATAGCTCACCCGATCCTGCACCCCAAGCTCCGCCGCCAGCGCTTCAAGCGCCGGACGATCGGGTCCGCTACCGGCGATCTCCAGCCGCCAATCGCCGGGAAGGAGAGCCAGCGCCCGCACAACGTCGGAAATCCGTTTTTGGGCGTCGTGCAGACGCCCGACGAACAGGACTACCGGCTTGTCTCGTCGTTTGCCCTCCGGCGGGGGTGAGAATACCCGCGCGTCCACGGCGTTGGGAATCCGCTGGGCGCGACCTCCGTAGCGAGCGACCTTGTCCCCCTCGTGGCGAGTCTGGACGATGGCGGCGGCGCAGCGCTGAAAGGATCCGCGCTTGAGGACCTTGATCTCCCGCCGATCGGGTAGGCCCTGATCGACCGCGACCACGGGCGTCCCCTGTCCGAGGGCACGGGTCAGCACATCGAAGCGGGCCGTCCAGTATTCCTGCACGCACAGCACATCGATCCCGTCAGCCTTCAGGCCGGCGCGGAGCGCGGGCAGGAATGCCACCGCGTTGACGACCTGGCCCGCGTACCGGCCGACCGGGCTTCGCCACAACGCCGGAAAACGCAACCATGGGACTGCGATGGGGCCCAGGGCCAGAAACCGGACACGAAACCCGTCCGGCGTAACGGCACGTTCCCCCAGACCGCTCGTCGGAACGTAGATGGTGGGTTCGGCTCCCTTTCGCGCCAGCATCTGGCACCAATCCCAGGACCAGTCGTTGCGGTAGCCAGCCAGATAGCGCGCGCGGCTGAGTCCCAGGCCGGCGCCGTAGAAGTCCTCAAAGTGGCTGGCGCTCAGAAGCAGCGCGATGCGCAGGGAGGCAGATCCCCCGGGATCCGGCGGACCATCGTCCATGCTCGCCTCAGGACTTTCGCGCCGCGACCGACCCGGCGCCGCCGCGGCGGCGGGAGCGAGCTCGCACCAGCGGACCGACGATCCGGGCGCTGCGCCGTCGCCGCGGCACGACGTCCGCTGCCGCTCTGACGACGGCCTCGGCCAATCCGGAGGTGGCCGCCATCTCTGGAGGCACGCTGCTTCGAGCGGCCTCGACCAGGCTCCGGACGTCGGAGGCGGCATCCCAGGACAGGGCCAGCCCGCGCTGGCGAAAAGCCTGGGCAAGCTGGAGCTGGTGGTCATCGACATGCTCGTGATAGCGGGCCAGACGGGGCAGGAGCACGGGCTTACGGCCAGCCCGTATGGCAGTCACTGCCGACCCCACCCCGGCGTGGGAGATCACGACCTCGGCCGCCCGCATGGTGTCGCGCAGGTCGGGCCACTCGAGGTAGTCGACCCACTCGGCGCTGGGCATATCCGTCCTGGGCGGAGTGGCGCCGTGCTGGACCACAATGCTCTCCTCAGCCGACAGGTCAGCCACGATGTCAAGGGCGCGAGTGAACGGCTGCTCATGGGTCCCAAGGGTGACGAAGATCACAGGATCGCTCCCACGAACCGGCTGCGAGGATTCCGGGTCGCCAACTCTGGCCATTGGACAAAGAAGTCCGTGACGATCCAATAGACCAAGCGGCCACTCAGTGACAGCTGGTCGATCCGAGCCAGACTCTCCACGTAGATCGCCCGTTTGCCGAACAGGCGAGCGGCGCAGAGGAAGGGCACCGCGATCCCGGCCCCGGTGCTGATCACGGCGTCGGGACGGTGACGACCTATCAGCCGTACCGCCAGTACGAGGTTGCGCACCAGATTCTTCACGTTGCGGTTAGTCGGGCTGAAGGCAAAGGTTACGGGCTCGCCATCCAGCAGAACTTGGGCGTCAGGCTTATCAAAGGTCACCCAGTGTCGGCGCTCATAACCATGCTCACCTATGAGTTCAAGAAGCTCAAGAAGATGACCGCCGCTGGAGGCCACAAGCAGCACTGACGGTCCGTGGCCGCCGAGGTCCGACCGACGGGTGCTGAGCGGGGGCCCTGGCTTCGCGGCCACATCACCTAATCTGTCCACTTGCCCGCCACTGCAGTCCGGGTGTGCCCGGGAGATTGAGTCGTCGCCAAGACGAGCCGCGGACATTCCGTTGAATATTTCTGTACGCATAAAGAGACTAGCCGCGGCGATCTTCGTCGGCATCGTGACCGTGGTTACGGTACTCATCGTCGTGTCTCCGACCACGCCGCCCGTCCCCCAGCGGGCGACCCCTTTCGCCCGCGATTCGATCTGGAACGCCGCACTGCCCGCGGATGCGCCAGTCGCCGCGAACTCCGCGGCGTTGGTTGCTGAACTCGGCCGCCAGGTCTCGGCCTACGGTACGTTCATCAACTCCTACTCCTACAGCACGCCCATCTATACAGTGGCGGCGGGACAGAGGAGGGTGCCGGTGATTCTTGATCAGGCAACCTCTCAGTCGGCCGAACGCCTCGCCCATGCCTTCGCCAGCGGGGTGCCCATCCCCGCGGGCGCCCGGGCAGCCAACGGCACCGACGGTGATCTCGTCGTCTGGCAGCCAGATACCGACACCATGTGGGAGCTGTGGATGGCCCACCAGGTAGGGGGCGCCTGGCACGCAAAAT
>JBAQGP010000110.1:0-6147 GCA_049287845.1 Solirubrobacteraceae bacterium
GGTAGTGGGCGCGTGCGGGCCGCGGCAGAGGTCGGTGAAGGGGCCGTTGGTGTAGAGCGAGACGGTGGTCGCCCCTTCGTTCTTGATCAGGTCCTCGATGAGCTCGACCTTGTAGGGCTGCTTCTCCTCGTGGAAGCGCTGCAGCGCGTCCTGCACGCTGACCTCCTCGCGCACAAACGGCTCGTCGGCGTCGATGTGGCCCTTCATGGCCGCCTCGATGGCGGGGAAGTCGGCGTCGTTGACCGTTACCCCGTCGGGGAAGTCGAAGTCGTAGTAGAAGCCGTTCTCGATGGCGGGGCCGATGCTGATCTTCACGCCCGGATAGAGCTCGAGCATGGCGGCGGCGAGCACATGGGCGGCGTCGTGGCGCACGAGCTGGAGCGCCTCCTCCCCCCCGCCGCGCTCGGTGAGGATCTCCAGCTTGGGCGGCCGAGTGCCGTTCTCAGACGGGAGCGGGCGCGAGAGGTCGCGCAGCTCGCCATCGACCCTGATGGCCAACGCGGCGCGCGCCAGCCCCGCCCCGATGGCGGCGGCGGCATCGGCCCCCGTGGCCCCCTGGTCGAGGGACAGCGTGGTCCCGTCTGGCAGCTCGTAGTCCATTCCGGGGCCGGATGCTAGCCGCGGCGTCCCGGCGAGGCACTCGCTCGGGACGATGCTGCCTCACAGGAGCGAGGTTTGCGGGCTTTTACAGCTAGATCCTGGAAAATCCCGCACATGCCCACGACGTCCGGGGCGATCCACGCGCGCCCCTCCGGGTGGGCGCCCGCCGCGGGCCCCGCCACGCTACATTTACGTTCTCCCGGACGATTAGCTCAGCTGGGAGAGCGCCGCCTCGACAAGGCGGAGGTCGCTGGTTCGAGCCCAGCATCGTCCACTCCGGACCCTAGTCCTGACCGCCCCGTGCGTGTATGCTCCCGCGCGAACCGGCGACAAGGACGTCAATTTGCTCATCGAGGACCGGGGGGTGCTGGGTCCGTTTGCTGGGTGCGCACAAATTGCGCACACCTCAGCTCGTTGCGCGCCGACTTGATGGCGTCGGCGGCCGGCGTGCGCGGCTTATCCTCGAGTTCTTCCAGCACGCCCGCGTAGTGCTTGGCGAGCGTCGCGACGCTGTGGCCGGCCTGGTCGGCGACTGCTGTGAGACTGCGGCCCTCCCACAGCAGCAGCGACACAAAGGAGCCGCGGAGTCGGTAGACGCGCAGGTCACCGGTCACCCCCGCCGCCTTCGCCGCGGGTTGGTAGACGCGCCGGCGCCAGTTCTGCCAGTCGTGGAGCTTCCATTCGTCGCCGTCGTGTGTCGGGAAGACGAGGGCGGTAGCCGGAGGTCGTCCCGATGCGAGGCGCCATTCGGCGAGGTCCTGGGCAAGCGGGGCGAGCACCTTGATCGTCCGTGAGCGCTCTGTCTTCGATGCGTGGACGTGGAGGCTTCGGTCGCCGAGGTCGCGCCAGCGGGCAGAGGTTGCCTCCTCCGGCCTGAGGCCGGCGTACGCGAGCACGCTGACCATCGTGGCGTCGCGGTGGCGCAGCTGGGCGCGGATTCGCTCAACGGTCTCCGGCGGCAGCGGCTCAGGCCGGCGGGTAGGCGGCTGGCGTGGCTTGTCGACTACCGAGACCGGGTTAGCCGGGATCAGCCCGCGGACGACGGCGCGGCGAAGGATGCCTTGGAGCAGCATCAGCGCCTTTCGCTGCGTCTGGATGCCGACTCTGTGTGCGTCGAACTGCGCACGCAGGTCCTCGACGAGCATCGGCGTGATCGCGCGGAGTTCGTAGTCGCCGAGCGCCGGCAATAGATGGGTGCCCCAGACCTCGAGGTAACGGCGCTGCGACGAGGGCTTGAGGTTCGGGATCGCGTACCGCGGCCACCATTCCTCGCGCACGAACTCCGTCAGCGTCATCCGCGACTGGATCACCCCGGGCGCGAGCGCGCCGAGCTGCTGGCGGCGCCTGACGTCGGTCTCGAACGCGGCCGCATCGCCGTGTTTGATGAATGTGCGCTGCAGCTGGCGTCCTCCTTCCCGCCAGCGGACGACGTACCGGGTCCCACGCTTCTGAATGCTCACGGTCCGACGATTCTCTCGCGGATGGCCTCCAGGTCGGCGACGCTTCCAGGTCGCATGTGCCCAACCTTCTGCTCGCGCGGCTGAATCCGTCGCGGCTGAGGCGTGCGCGCGGTCGTCGCCATCCTGTTCGCGCAGCCCTCGATCCACTCCTCGACCGCGCTGTCCTTGACGATCCACCGGCCGCCGACCAGCGATGCCTTCAGCTGCCCGGCCTGGATCGCACGCCGCACCGTCCGGTGCTCACACCGCGCCAGCTCGGCGACTTCCTGGACGGTCAAATACGGACTGCTCACGATTACCCTACGGCTCCTACGGGCGGGTCCCGCGATTGGCTAATCGCAAAATCAGCCAAATCAGCAAAGGGCCGACGAAGGTACCGCGGCACCCGGACAGAAGACCGTGCCGACCCGATCGTGGATCGAGGATCAGCCGCCGGCCGGGCGACTGTCAAGCAGCCGGATCAGCGCTTGGAGTTCTTCGGCAACGGCGCGCGCCTCGACAACCGCGGCACGGACTCCTTCGGCATCCGCAGCGGACCGCCGACGCCGAGCCGCTACGTCACGCTCGACGAGCCGTCCCAACGCAACGCTCGCCGGCGTCGGACCGAGGCCGGCACGGAACGCGCTCCAGGTCTCGTCGCTGACTTGGACGCGCGCCATGCGGTCCCGCGGGACCACGGTCGGTTCAACCCGGGGGACCGGTGCCTGCGCCGCCCGCGCTCGATTCGCCTGATGCGCTCGGTGCCGTGTCCGCCGTCCCATCTGTATGCAACGTATACGTTGCACCGGACGGTGAAACTGTGTGCGGAGCGGCGCGTAGCGCCGAGAAGCAGGATCGCATCAGCACGCTCGAGTTGATCCGAGCGCCTGGACTGAGAGCCCAGGGGTCTGTGCTCGCGGTCCAGGGCGTATCCGAGCTAGAGGTCGTGAAGGCGTCAAGTTGAACGCGGCGCCATGGACGGCGAGTACATTAGGCCGGGGTCTGGGGACAACGCGACCACTAGGCGCGCAGGCACCGACCCCGGCCGCGGGCTCCCCGTCGCACAAGGGAACGTCCATCGGAGATCGACGATCTCGGGCTGGCTGCTGCTGCTCGATCAAAGGGGAGCCGAGTCGTCGGTAGGTCAGGCCTGCTCCGTTTGCGTGATAGGAGGCGTCCGCTCAGCGTTGGGGAATGAGACGGCCGCGGCGCCGGGCTTGGAGGGTGCCGAAAGCGTTCGCTGGTGGATGGCTCATCGAACCCTGGTGGAGCGTCTACGGTCGCGCTCCGCAGTGCGGCCTGGGACCCGTCGGTGAAGTGCTGCTTTCGCCTGGAACGCCAGTGTGGCTAGTGGTGGTATGCGCGGCTGGTGGCGATGTAGACACCGTAGGGCGGGCGGATCGTGCGGAAGGTATGCGGGCCCGTTCTGATCCTCAGTGTTGGCCTGGACTTCGGCAGGACTTCGTAGGTCGTCTGGGGCCTGCCGGCTCCGCCGCTCGAGAACCCGGAGCCGCTGCGCTCGGCGCGCGTGAGGTTAGGCGTGCAACCCTCGCCGCCGCCTCCTCCGGTATCGGGGACGGTCGGCGGGCTGGTCGCGGCGACGCATAGGCCGCGCTCTCCGGGGATGACCCACAGGGTGAGCCCCGACGGGATGGTGACCTGACGGATCTCGCTGGGATCAAGCCGTGGCGGCTGCCGCGGGTCGGCGAAGTTGACAATCGTGAAGGGCAGCGACGACAGCGCGGGCCGCGAGATCGTGACCCCAGACGCGGTGTGCACTGGTGTGCGGCTGGTGATCGAGAACACCGCGAAAGAGGCGAGCAGCGAAGCGGGCGCGCGGTAGGAGTAGTGGGCGTACTGGTGGATCGCCGCGGCCTTCATCGCGGCCTCCTGTCGGGCCTCCGCTTGGCGCAGCGCTGTGCCGGAAGTGGGGATCACGGTGCCGTTGGCCGCGTACCACCGTCCACTCCGGGGGATACCGCCCGCTGGCCCGTATGGGGCGTACGCGACGTTGTCGCCAACTCGTGCCTGCACGGTGTGTGGAGGCTTGCCCGGAGCCCGGTAGAACGTCCACCGCACACGCGCGACCCCGTCTGGGATCACGCTGACCTCATACGCCGCCAATCCTCGTAGCCGGTGGGACCTGGCAACAGGCGCGGCGGGGAGGCGCCCACCCGGGAACACCTCGTGAGCGTCGCTGAGACCCGCGGCCGGAAGCGGCAGGCTGTCAGTCGCGTTGTGGGCGGTGAGGGTGACGATCGAGACCTGATCGCCCAGCTTCGGGTCCCATAGCGCGGTCTGCTCCCTGTCGGGCGTGGAGACGACAAGGTACAGCCTGGCACCTGGCGGTGAAGCGACCAGCCGCGTGAGGCTTGGGATGATCGTCCCGTGGAGGTGAACGAGCTTCGGGCGCGCCGGCAGCACGTCAGCCGCGGCCTGCGGCCGGCGCAGAACCGCCAGGCGAGCGATCAGCGACTTCGCCGACGCTGCGCTCGATGAGCCACCGTCGCTGCGGTTGCGCAGTAGCGCGAAGAGCCCGACCACGACCGCGACGGTCACCAGCGTGCTCAGCACGACTACCAGCGACCCAGCCCGCCACCAGCGCCGTGATACCCGCGTGGGCCTGACTGCGGCCCGCTCGCGCGCGATCTCGCCGGCGAGCGTCTGCCGCACACGCTCGGCGAGCTCATCAACCCCGGGCTGGTCAAGCCCGACATCGCGGACCGCGAACAGCACCGCAAGCGTCACGTCTTCAGCCATGGGTCTCTCCGTTCGCGATGATCGCGGGCGGTCCCGCAGCCGGCTCCTCGCTGATCGCGCGCGCAAGGCGAGCCCGTGCCCTGGCGATCCGCGAGCGAATCGTGCCGATCGGGACTCCCAGCGCCACGGCCGCCTCCTCATAGGAGAGCTCGCCCCAGACCACGAGCAGCAGCGCGTCTCGATCGTGCCCGGACAGCCGGCGCAGCTGCTGGACCACGTCGGGTGCCAACAACGCCAGTTCGTGCTCGACCGCCGACGGGGTCGCTGCCGCGAGCCGCTGCAGCGCGGCCAGCCGGCGCCGCTCCGCCCGTCGGTGATCACCGACGAGATGGCTCGCGATCCCGAGCAACCATGGCAGCGCGGTCTCGTGCTCGGGGCGAAACGCGTCGCGTCCACGGAACGCCCGCGTGAACACCTCAGCTGTCAGATCCTCCGCCAGCTCCGAGCCGACTCGTCGCGCCAGATACCCCGCAACGCGGTCCAGATGGCGCTCGTACAACACGGCGAACCGGGCCGGATGCGCAATCGAATCCGCCACGACAGCAGCATCAGAATCAGAAACGCCCACTGCCTACACATCGTCGCGGCAACAGACAAAGTTCGCGGCACGTCCCAGAACGACCCGCAAGCGTTCCGCGTCGGGCACAAACCCACGACCGACTCGAGTCAGTCAGCCAACGCCTAGCCGCGAGACAACCCCACATTGAGCCAGCGACGCGTTCGCCAAATGCGAAGCGGAGCTCCTGAGCGAGTCGGAGGCAGGAGAATGAGCACACGACCTTTCCGCCTCGGAGCCGCCACACCGAGTCGCCTCACCTACGGGGTGCAATCCCTTCTAGATAGCTCGCGGCCTTGGCATGGGGCACGCTGAGGTCAGCCCATGACCCCTTGCTCTGATCGAGAACCGGCAGCCAGCTCAAGGCGGCTCAGCTGTTCGTAGAGCGTTCCCGAATGAGACGGCGCCGCCGCCGCAAGTGTTCGGTGATCGATCGGCTTCTCCGACGAGGGAGACCCGCTATCCGCGCAATGCGCGTCTCTTGCCGAGCTTTGGTGGAGTTACGTCGCGACGCGAATGCAGGTCTTACCCCCCGACCGTGCGTGTGCCGCAAACCAACACAGGCCGAAGTGTTCAGCTCAAACGGTGGGGCTCCTGGAGAGTTCCCCGCGTTCGTGAATGCGGCACTGCTGACCGGTGGTCGACGCCTCAAGTCCAGACCGTAGAGCTCATGCGCCAGGATCAAGCTGATTCAGGAGCGCTTCCCACCTTGTGAGTTCTCGTCCGAGGTGTTCGTCGGGGTCGCGGCGCCGCGTAGAGTGGCTAGTGCCGCGGCGAGCTGACCGAGGGATC
>JBAQGP010000111.1:0-3700 GCA_049287845.1 Solirubrobacteraceae bacterium
GAATGATCACCGCGACCTCATAGCCGAAGGCGGGATCGTAGGCGCGGCAGTTGGGGACGACGCTGAACAGCAGGTGGCTGTGACCGTCCTCGTGCTGGAGGCCCTCGCCGTTGAGGGTCGTGCGTCCGGCGGTCCCGCCCAGCAGGAAGCCGCGGGTGCGGCTGTCGCCGGCGGCCCACACCAGGTCGCCCACCCGCTGGTAGCCGAACATCGAGTAGTAGATGTAGAACGGCACCATCGGCACGTTGTGCGCGCTGTAGGAGGTGCCGGCGGCGATGAACGAGGAGATCGAGCCCGCCTCGGTGATCCCCTCCTCGAGGATCTGGCCCTGCTCGTCCTCCTTGTAGAACATGAGCTGCTCGGAGTCCTGGGGGCTGTAGCGCTGGCCGAAGGGGGAGTAGATCCCGACCTGGCGGAACAGGCCCTCCATGCCGAACGTGCGCGACTCATCGGGGACGATCGGCACGATGTGGCGGCCGAGCTCCTTGTCGCGCAACAGCGCGGCGAGGATGCGCACGAACGACATCGTCGTCGAGATCTCGCGATCCCCGGTGCCCTCCAGCTGTGACTTGAACATGTCCAGCGGCGGGGCGGTGATCGACGCCGACCGTGGCCGGCGCACCGGCAGCGAGCCGCCCAGCGCCTCACGGCGCTCTCGCAGGTACCGCATCTCGGGCGAGTCGTCGGGTGGCTTGTAGTACTCGGCGTCTTGGACCTGCTGGTCGGTGAGCGGCAGCTCGAAGCGGTCGCGGAAGGCGAGCAGGGCAGCCTCGGTCATCTTCTTGGCCTGGTGGGTGATCATCTGGCCCTCGCCCGAGACGCCCATCCCGTAGCCCTTGATGGTCTTGGCCAGGATCACCGTGGGCTGGCCCGTGTGGCGCACGGCGGCCTCGTAGGCGGCATAGACCTTCTGCTGATCGTGCCCGCCGCGGTTGAGCAGCCAGATCTCGTCGTCGGACATGTGGCTGACGCGCTCCAGCAGCCGGGGGTCGCGCCCGAAGAAGTGCTCGCGGACGAAGGCGCCGTCGCGGGACTTGAACGTCTGGTAGTCGCCGTCGACGCAGTCCTCCATCACCTTGACCAGGGCGCCGTCGACGTCAGCCTCGAGCAGCTGATCCCAGCGGCTGCCCCAGATGACCTTGATGACGTTCCAGCCGGCGCCTCGGAAGTCCGACTCGAGCTCCTGGATGATCTTGCCGTTGCCGCGGACCGGGCCATCGAGACGCTGGAGGTTGCAGTTGACCACCCAGATGAGGTTGTCCAGCTGCTCGCGCCCGGCCAGGGCAGTCGCGCCCATCGACTCGGGCTCGTCCATCTCGCCGTCTCCGAGGAACGTCCACACCTTGCGCCGGGCGGTGTCGGCCATCCCGCGGGCCTCCAGATACTTCATGAAGCGGGCCTGGTAGATCGAGGTGATGGCCCCGATCCCCAGCGACACCGTGGGGAACTGCCAGAACTCCGGCATCAGCCAGGGATGCGGGTAGGAGCTGAGCCCGCCCGGCACCGAGACCTCCTGACGGAACCCGTCGAGTTGCGCTTCGGTGAGGCGGCCCTCGAGGTAGGCGCGCGCGTAGTTCCCGGGCGAGGAGTGGCCCTGGAAGTAGACGAGGTCGCCGCCGTGGGAATCGGGCCCACCCGCGCCGTGCCAGAAGTGGTTGAAGCCGACCTCCATGAGCGTGGCCAGCGACTGATAGGTGGCGATGTGCCCGCCCAGCTCCGAGGAGACCTTGTTCGCGCGCACCACCATGCAGATGGCGTTCCAGCGCACGATCGAGCGCAGGCGACGCTCGATCTTGGCCCCCTCCTCACCGCCGGGGAAGGTCGGCTCCAGCGCCCGCGGGATGGTGTTGACGTACGCGGTGTTGAGGCTGGCGATCGGGCCGGTCCCGGCGTGCTGGGCGCGCTCGATGACCCGCGTCAGCAGGTCGCGCGCGCGGTCCGGTCCGTCATGCGTGACGACCGCATCCAGCGCCTCAAGCCACTCGGTCGTCTCTACCGCGTCGGGATCGACAGCCTCGGGCTCGGCTCCGCTGCCATTCGTGCTCGGTGTCTGTGTGTGGACTCGATCAGTCATGGCCTATGGGGGAGAAGGGGTCAGAGGCTCGACTATACCTCCGTGGTCGGGCCCGCACGGGCGCGCCCCGGCGGTCCGGTTTGGCGTAGCGTGAAGGCATGACCTTGCGCAAGGAGGAGGGTCTTCCCGGCCCCCCGTGGGACCGCCCGCTGGCCGGCATGCTGGACCGGATAACGGTGTACTCGGAGGTGCTCGAGGACAACCCCCTCGGCGACCCGGCCCGGCGCCCACTCTACGTGTATCGCTCTCCGGGAGCGATCGCTCCGGGGCGGGGGCGGTTCCCGGTGGTCTACGTGCTCCAGGGCTACTCCGGTCAGGTCGACATGTGGGTTGGCCGCTCGGCGTTTGAGCCCACCAACGTCGAGCGGATCGATGACATGTTCGCCGCCGGCGAGTGCCCGGACGCGATCGTCGTGTTCGTCGACGCGTGGACCTCACTGGGTGGTTCGCAGTTCCTGAACTCCTCCAGCACCGGCCGCTACCTGGACTACCTGTGCGACGAGGTCGTGCCGTTCGTCGACGAGCGCTATCCGACGATGCCCGGCTGCGAGCACCGTGGGGTGGCGGGCAAGTCGTCGGGTGGCTATGGAGCCATGGTGGCACCGATGCTGCGTCCCGATGTGTTCGGGGCGCTCGCCTCCCACGCCGGGGACGCGCTGTTCGAATACTGCTACCTGCCGGAGTTCCCGGCCATCGCGCGGCGGCTGCGCGACGACTTCGGCGGCTCCTTCGACGAGCTGCTGCGCGCGATGCGCGACGCGCCCAGCTTCGACTGGGGGCGCTACGGCGACGCGTTCTCGATGTACGCGTACGCCTGCGCATACACGCCTGACCCCAGCCACCCGGGCAAGCCGCTGCTGCCCTTCGACCCGGCCACCGGCCGTCTGGACGACGAGATCTGGCAGCGCTGGCTCGCGCTGGACCCCGTCCGGATGGCCGAACCCCATGCCGACGCGCTGCGCAGCATGCGGCGGATCTATCTCGATGCCGGGCGTCAGGATGAGTTCTTCCTGGACCTGGGGGCGCAGGCGTTCTCCGATGAGCTCACGCGACTGGACGTCCCCCACACGCTCGAGCTCTTCGACGGCAAGCACGGGGGCATCTCCTACCGTTACCCTGGCGCGATCCGGCAGCTGGTGCTGTCGCTCCGCGAGCCGTGACCGCCACCGCCCAGACCGATCTCGCCTTCGCCGGCCCCGGCACGCTGGCCGCGATGGTCCGCGCGGGGGAGACGACCCCGCGGGAGCTGGTGGAGCTCTACCTGCGCCGGATCGAGGCGCTCGATCCCAAGCTGAACGCCTTCCGCGTGCTGCGCGCCGAGCAGGCGCTGGCCGACGCCGACGCCGTTGATATCGGACCCCACCCACTCCCGCTGGCCGGCGTCCCGATCGCCGTCAAGGACGACATCGACATGAGCGGCGAGATCGCCACCCGCGGCTCGCGCAGCTTCGGCCCGGCAGCGACGGCGGACGCCGAGCCACTGCGCCGCCTGCGCGCCGCCGGCGCGATCCCGATCGGGATCACCAATGTGCCCGAGCTCATGATCTTCCCCTGGACGGCGACCACCGCCAATGGCGTGACCCGCAACCCGTGGGATCCCGCCCGCACGACCGGGGGGTCATCGGG
>JBAQGP010000112.1:0-4524 GCA_049287845.1 Solirubrobacteraceae bacterium
GATTGCGGGCTGACCGGGCGCAAGATCATCGTCGACACCTACGGCGGCATGGCCCGCCACGGCGGCGGCGCGTTCTCGGGCAAGGATCCCTCCAAGGTCGACCGCTCGGCCGCCTACGCCGCCCGCTGGGTGGCCAAGAACATCGTCGCCGCTGGTCTGGCCGACCGCGCCGAGGTCCAGGTCGCCTACGCCATCGGCGTCGCGCGCCCGGTCTCGATCATGGTCGAGACGTTCGGGACCGAGGCCCCGGGGCTGTCGCCCGAGCGGATCGAGGAGCTCGTCTCTGATCACTTCGACCTGCGTCCCGCGGCCTTCCGCCAGCGGTTGGACCTGCATCGCCCGATCTACCAGAAGACCGCCGCCTACGGGCACTTCGGCCGTGATGAGGCCGACTTCACCTGGGAGCGGATCGATGAGGCCGATGCTCTGCGCGACGCGGCCGGCCTGGCCGAGGAGGTCGCAGCGTGACTATCACGGTCGTCGGTTCGATCGCCTACGACGCGGTCGAGACTCCGTTCGGCGTACGCGACCGGATGCTGGGGGGCGCGGCGACACATTTTGCGCTCGCCGCCTCCCTGCTGGACGACGTGCGGATCGTCGGCCCGGTCGGCGACGACTTCGGTGACGCCGAGCTCGCCGTGCTGCAGACCCGCGGCTCCAACATCGACGACGTCGAGCGCGTCGCCGGCGGCAAGACGTTCTTCTGGAAGGGCAAGTACGGCTGGGACCTCAACACCCGCGAGACACTCGACACCCAGCTCAATGTGTTCGAGCACTTCGCCCCCAAGCTGTCGCAGGCCTCGCAGAGCTCAGACGTGCTCTTCCTTGCCAACATCCAGCCCGGCCTGCAACTGCAGGTCCGCGAGCAGTGCGCGGCGGCGCGGTTCGCCGCTCTGGACTCGATGAACCTGTGGATCGACATCGCCCGCGACGAGCTGCTGAAGATCATCAACGAGGTCGACTGCCTCATGCTCAACGACGAGGAGCTGCGCCAGCTGACCGGGAAGCCCAACCTCATTTCCGCCGCTCATGAAATCCTCGGGTGGGGCCCATCGGTGGTGGTGGCCAAGCAGGGCGAGTACGGGTCGGCGCTGATCACCAAGGACGGCTTCTTCGCGCTGCCCGCCTATCCGCTGCATCAGGTGATCGACCCGACCGGCGCCGGCGACTCGTTTGCCGGCGGGTTCGTCGGCTTCATCGCCAGCCAGATCGATGGCGGGGTGACCATGCCGGTGCTGCGCAACGCCATGGCCTACGGGACGGCGATCGCCTCCTTCAACGTCGAGCGGTTCGGCACCGAGGGCGTCTTGGCCGTTGACGCCAAGGCGGTGCGGGCGCGGGTCGACGACCTGTACGACTTCGCCCACTTCGAGCCGATCGACGTCGCGCTGAGAGACTGACCGCGAGGTGGCGCCCCTACGCCGCCAGGTCGCGCCCCTGCCCCGGGACTCCGGGCGCCGGCGGCACGACGTCATCCGCTCCGTCTGACGGCTCGCCGGTCTCGGCCTCGACCCCGACGCCACGCGTGGCCGATTGCGACTGTGTCAGGAGCACCCGCCCGATTCGCTTGGCTCGCCGGGCGGCATCCACGTCGCCCTCACCCGCAGCCACGATCGACCCCTTCATGAGGATGTGCCATTCCCGGGCCAGGGAGGCCGGATCGGCAACGCCGGCGTCGGCGGCCAGCTCCTCCAGATAGGCCCGGATCCGTGCCAGGTAGCCGGCGGCGGCCACATGGAGCGGGTGGCCGGGGGACGGGTGCTCGAGCATGACGTTGATGAACGAGCAGCCCTCGAAGTCGGGGCGGCGAAACCATTCGTCGAAGACGTCGAAGATCGCCAGCAGCCGGCGGCGCGGGTCGCGTTCGCGCCGCTGCACCTCCGCGGCCAGCCAGCCGTAGGTCCAGACCTCCTCACGTCGTTTTAGGAAGGCGAGGACGAGCTCCTGCTTGGAGCCGAAATGGCGATACAGCGTCTGCCGGGCGACTCCCGAGCGCTCGATGATCGCATCCACGCCGACCGCTTGGACCCCGTGGCGCGCGAACAACTCGTAGGCGGCCGTCACCAGCCGCTCCCGTACCACCGTCACACGGCGAATCTACCAGCCGCCCTCGGTGCTGCTGCCGGGCGTCTCCAGCACGGAGCGCCGCGACGGCATGCAGTCCGCCCACGCTCACTGACGAGGCGGATGCAGCAGGGCACCGACGATGCCGGTGCCGAACAGGACCACGATGAGGATGGCCAGCACGTCCAGCCAGGTGACGCCGTGATGGATCATGTCCAGCGCGGTCAGCACCCCGATCAGCACCGTGAAGGTGACGACGACCACGAGCAGGACGAACCTCATCGGTAGGCGGCCGCGGTCGGGGGCGTCGGCTTGCGGCGCGTCGCCAGCAGGCGAATGGCCAACAGGCCGAATACGAACCCGCCGACGTGAGCGAAGTAGGCCACGCCGCCGCCGGCGTTGGTCGGGTCGGTGAGGCCGGCCGCGCCGAACACCGCCTGCGTGGCGAACCAGACGCCCAGCATCACCAGCGCCGGCAGCTCGATGACGCCGAAGAAGAAGATGATCAGCACCAGGGTGAGCACCCGGGCCCGCGGAAAGAGCACGATGTAGCCGCCCAGCACCGCCGCGATCGCCCCCGACGCGCCCAGCGTCGGACCGACGGTGTTCGGACCGACGGCCACCTGCAGCGCCAGCGCCGCCACGCCGCCGAGCAGATAGAAGATGAGGAAGCGGATCGGCCCCATCGAGTCCTCGACGTTGTTGCCGAAGATCCACAGGAACAGCATGTTGCCGCCGATGTGCAGGATCGACGCATGCATGAACATCGCCGTCAGCACCGTCTCCCATGCCGGGAGGCCGCTCACCCCGCGGCCGCAGCCCAGCTCGGTGGCACTGATCAGTCCGCAGTGCACGCCCGAGTGGGTGAGCGCGTAGGGCGTGGCCCCGTACTTGACGATCTCCTGCGCGCTGGGGCCGCTGATCACCGATCCTCCGTGGCGGATCGACAGCAGGTAGACGATCACGTTGGCGAGGATCAGCGCGACCGTCACCAACGGGAACCGATCGGTGGGGATGTTGTCCTTGATCGGGATCATGCGATCGGTGAGCTTATGGAGCCGTCCGCTGGGCCGGCGTTACGCGCGGCGGATCACGGGTGGGCGGGACCCGGGTCTGGGTCCGCGGATCAGGCGAGGCCGACGGGCTGTCCGACGGCGGTGATCCGCCACGGCTGCGCCTCGTCGCCGGTCAGGCTGAGGGTCCAACGCTCCGTAAAGCTCGCCTTGCGCGTCCGGCTGCCGGCGATCACGGCCGCGGTGTCGCGGTTCTCGACGTAGCGCCGGCCGGTCAGGTCGACCTCCACCGTCATCGTCGGCGGCTCGGCTCCCGCGTCCAGGTGGGCGATGCGGATGCGATTGACCGCCGGGCCGCGTACGACCATGCGCACCGATCCGCTGGTGTCCCCTGCGTAGAGCAGCTCGCGCTTGGCCGCCGGTGTGGCGATCCCGTCCAGCAGCGCGTCGTCGCCGTCGATCGCCTGCGCCCACGCGGCCACCGCGCGCCGGGCGGCGACTTCGAGCACGTCGGGGGCAAACCGCCCGTCGGCCAGGCTCAGGTCCATCGCCGCGGCATGGGCGTCACCGTCGTATTGCAGATCGGCGACCTCGGCCACCGTCGTGCCCTCGGGCACCTGGTCGGCCACCGCTCCCTGGATGAGCGCTTCGTCGCGCATGCTCCGCTCGTCGCCCCAGGCCGTGGCCACGATCTCCTCGTCGAGAGCGTGCTTGCCTTCGCCGCCCTGCTCGATGGAGGCGAGAATCCAGTGGCCGTTGCGCTTCTGCAGGGTCCAGAACTCGCGGATGCGAGTGATCTCGCTCACGCTGCCGGTGCGCTTGAGGTGCCGCCCGTAGCGGTCGACCACGTAGTCCTTGACCCGGGCGTCGATCTTGACCACCACGTGGTCGGTGTCGGCGTTGCCGGTGCGCTTGAGCCCCACGTACTCCACCGAGGGCTCGCCGATCGGCTCGACGTGGTTGTGCCAGCCGCGGCCCTCGAGGTCGTCGAGCCGCCGCTCCCACTCGACGAGCAGGTCGGGGGCGATGAGCCCTCGCATCGCCAGGCGATCGCCGGCGTCCCACGCCTTCTCGATGTCCATGAACAGCGTGCGGCCCGTCGCGCGGACGCTGTCGGGCGCGAAGTCCGGGTCCTCGTCGGCGGCCTCGGCGGCGGCCAGCTCGACCCGTCGCTCGCGCTTGGAGGTCTTGCGGTGCCCACCGCTCCGTTGGGCGGCGCGCTCGGCCCACCACGCCTGGAGCTTGGGCAGCCCGCGCGTGACGAACCAGTAGAGGAACGCCAACCCGATCAGGAACAGCAAACCCAGGCCGTGGCCGAGCACGGCGATGTCGATGAGCAGGCGGAAGAGGATGAAGAGCGCGAAGCCGCCGCCGCGGCCGCCGCCACCGCCTCCGCCGCCACCGCTGAAGCCCGACGACCCGCCACCGGCGGCGCCCAGCGCGGCCG
>JBAQGP010000113.1:0-2437 GCA_049287845.1 Solirubrobacteraceae bacterium
GCCATCATCGTCCCCGACCACCCGCGGCTGGCGCCGGAAAGCCTGGGCGGGCTGTTTGACTCCACCGAGATCGAGGAGGCGCTGTTGCTGCACGTGCGCACTCTGAGCGACGGCGAGCGCGCGGAGATCGAGCGCCAGGATCCCGCCGTGCGAGAGATGATCGCGCGCGCGGACAGCGCCGCGCCCGAGGACATCGTCGCCCTGCACGGTCGGGTGCAGCTGCGTGATCCGGTGACGCGCGAGCCGCCCACCGAACCCCCGGGCCTGACCGACCCGCGCGCCGGCGACTCGATGCTGGACGTGGGCGGCCAGACGTTTCGCCAGGGCGGCAAGGTGATGATCCGGCCCGGCGCCGGCGCCGATGTCCACGCCCGCATGCTGGAGGGGCGCATGGCGACGATCGAGCGCATCTTCACCGACTACGACGGCAAGGCCCACCTGGGCCTGACAATCGACGACGACCCGGGCCAGGAGCTGATGCGGGAGACCGGTCGCTACCTGTACTTCTTCGCCCCGGAACTGGAGGTGGTCAAGCCATGAGCGAGGACGCATTGCGCAGCATCCTGATCGCCGGCGTGGGCAATGCCTGGCTGCGTGATGACGGGTTCGGGGGTGAGGTGGCGCGCCGCCTGTCCGAGGTCGAGCTCCCGGCAGGCGTCTCGGTCATGGACGCCGGAACCGGCGGGCTGGACCTGGCCTACGAGGTGATGCGCGGCTACGACGCCCTGGTCATCCTCGACGTCTCCCCCCAGGGCGGCGAGCCCGGGACCCTTTACGTCATGGAGCCCGACGAGGAGGCGGTGCCAGGAGGGATCGAGGACGGGGACGTCATCAACCCGCACGCCATGGATCCCCAGACGGTGCTGCGCTTCGTCAAGTCCGTCGGGGCGTGGCCCGGCAAGGTTGTGGTCATCGCCTGCGAGCCTGAGCAGGTGTCCGAGATGGGCTGGGGCCTCTCTGAGCGGGTCCACGACGCGGTCGCGCGCGCCGTCGCACTGGTGCTCGAGACGGTGGACGAGCTGCGCTCGGGGGCTCTCGCCGGGCCCGCGGAGTGACGGCGTGCACGAGCTCTCGCTCTCCAGCGCGATCGTCAACACCGTCGCCAAGCACGCCGGAGGGCGCCGCGTGACGGTGGTCAACCTGCGGGTGGGCAAGCTGCGCCAGGTGATCCCCGACACGCTCGAGTTCTACTTTGAGTTCGTGGCCCGCGACAGCGTGTGCGAGGGTGCGCGCCTGGAGCAGGAGATCATCCCGGCGCGGCTGCATTGCAACGGGTGTGAGCACGAGTGGGCGATCGAGATCCCCGCATTTCGCTGCCCCGCTTGCGCCGCCAGTGACGTCCTGGTGGCAAGCGGCGACGAGTTCGAGGTCGAGTCAATCGAGGTGGAGGAAGCCGAATGCATCGCACAAAGGTGAAAGTGGTCGAGGAGGCGCTGGACGCCAACAATACGATCGCCGCCGCCAACCGGGCCGACTTCGACCGGGCCGGCGTGACGGTCATCAACTTCATGAGCGCCCCGGGGGCGGGCAAGACGACGTTGCTCGAGCGGGTGGCCGCCGATCTGCCCGGGATCCATGTCGGCGTGCTCGAGGGAGACGTGCAGGGCTCGATGGACGCCGACCGCCTGGCCAGCCTCCATATCCCGGTGACGCAGATCAACACCGACGCCGGCTTCGGCGGCGAGTGCCATCTCGACGCCAACATGGTGCGCTCGGCCATTCCGTCGCTGCCGCTTGATGACATCGACCTGCTCATCGTCGAGAACGTCGGCAACCTCGTGTGCCCGGCGGAGTTCCGCATCGGCGAGGACGTGCGGGTGATGGTGAGCGCGGTCACCGAGGGCATCGACAAGCCGCTGAAGTACCCGCTCATGTTCCGCGCCTGCGAGCTGGTGATCGTCAACAAGATCGACCTGCTCCCCTATCTCGACGTCGACCTTGACCACCTGCTCTACAACATCGACCAGGTCCATCCCGACGTCGAGCGCATCGTACTCAGCGCCACCACCGGCGAGGGCCTCGACGCGTGGCGTGACTGGCTGACGCGGATCGCCACCCGCCAGGGGGCCATGGCCGCCGGATGAGTCGCGCCGCCGAGCTCGCCGCTGACCCTGCCGCTCGCGTGGCGGCGCTGCTGGCGGCGCGGACTGAGGCCAATGCCCGGTTCTTCGACGCCGAGGCCGACCGGCTGGCTCGCCTCTGCCACGTCATGGCCGAGCGCTTTGCCCGCGGTGGCCGCCTGGTCGCCTTCGGCCGCTCCCCGGCGGCGCGCTCTGACGCCCGCCACGTCGCCGTGGAGTTCGTGCACCCGGTGATCGTCGGCAAGCGGGCGCTGCCGGCGATCGGGCTGGCCGGCGAGGGAGGCGAGTTGGCATCGCAGGTGGCGCTCCTGGCCCGCCCCGACGACATCGCCATGGCGTTCGGCGCCGGCGAGGCG
>JBAQGP010000114.1:0-1556 GCA_049287845.1 Solirubrobacteraceae bacterium
GGCCTCGCCGCTCACGCGGCGCGGCGCAGCTCGTGGGCGCCGAGATACCTCACGGGCAGATCTTCCTCCATTGCGCCACCGGCGCCGTCACAGCGGACAAAGCGGGCCCGCGCCTCCGGACGCGACGAGACCACCTCGGCCAGCTCGGTGTCGATGAAGTGCAGCGCCGCGGCGTCGCTGACCCCGTATCCGGCCGTCATGCCATCGGCGACGGCGCTGATGAACGCCGAGCGCCGCCCGGGCTCCTCGCTGTAGTGCACGGCGTTGCTCCAGGGCAGGAACCCCAACCCCTCCAGCCGCCGGGCCGGCCCCTCGTGAAAGCCGGAGATGACGTCGGTGAACCAGCACAGTGAGCCGGCGGAGCCGCCGCAGAGCACCACCCCGGCACGCCAGGCGTCATACAGCGCCAGGTCGATGCCGTGGGCCTGCCAGGTCCCGATCAGCGAGACGAGGCTCCCCCCGCCGACGTAGATGAGGTCCTGGGCCATGAGGTGGGCGTGCGGGTCGCCCACGCCCGTCTCGCGGCGAAACAGCGAGATGTGGGACGGCGCGCACCGCGCGGCCGGGAACGCGCGATAGAAGCGCACGACGTAGTGGTCGGCGTCGCCGCTGGCCGTCGGCAGAAAGCACACGCGGGGGCACGCGATCCCGGTGAGCGACAGGACGTGGTCGTCGAGCAGCGGGTTGCCCCACTCCATCGAGAACCCGCCGCCGCCGAAGGCGACGATCTGAGGTGGCCTTCCGCTCATGCGCACAAGGGTCGCGGCCGGCACCCGGACCGTCATTGGCCCCGTGGACAACACTTCCCCGCACGGACCGTCCATCCGCGCGCGAGCGCGGCTACGTGCTCTGGGCGGCCTCCGCCGAGGTGCCGATGTCGGCCATCTCGCGGAAGAGCCCGGTGACCACGAAGACCACCTGCTCGGCGATCTCGACCGCGTTGTCACCGACCCGCTCCAGGCATCTTGCGACCAGGATCATGAACATCCCCCACTCGCGCAGCTCGAGCTCGTCCCCGATCTCCACCGCACGCTTGAAGATCGCGCGGTTCAGGCGGTTGATCTCGGCATCCTGGCGAACCAGGTCCTGGGCGAGGTCGACGTTGCGCGTACTCAGGGCGTCCTTGGCCTGGGAGACCTCTGAGCGGGCGAGCTGGCCCATCCGCTCGATCGCATCCAGCGTGTCCTTGTCCTTCGGCGAGTCGTGGCCCGACAGCGGCACCAGTTTGGCGATGTTCACGCACTGGTCGCCCATGCGCTCGATGCAGCGGATGCAGTGCAGCAGGGCGGCGACGATGCGCAGGTCGGTGGCGACGGGGGACTGCCGGGCCAGCAGGGACAGGATCCCCTGGTGCACCTCCAGGTAGCGCCCGTCGATGCGGTCATCGTCAGCCACGACCATCGCGGCCAGCTCCACGTCCTGGTAGCTGACGGACTCCAGCGCCCTGTCGAGCTGCCCGATCACCAGATCAAGGCCACCGAGGACCTGTCGCTCCAGCTCCGTGAGGTCCTGGCGGACTTGGTGGCGCGTCTCCTGCATCAGGTCTCGCCTCCCTG
>JBAQGP010000115.1:0-3226 GCA_049287845.1 Solirubrobacteraceae bacterium
CCGTCGTGCTGCTCTACGGGGCGAGCATCGTGGTCTTCGGGCTATCGCGCTTCTATCCCTTGTCGCTCGTGGCGCTGGGGGTGAGCGGCTTCGTCGACCTCTACAGCATGAACATCCGCTCCACCACGGTGGCGCTGGCCAGCCCCGACCGCCTGCGCGGCCGGGTCAACGCGGTGGAGATGGTCTTCATCAGCGCGTCGAACCAGCTCGGGTACTTCGAGTCCGGCCTGGCGGCAGCCCTGGTGGGAACGATTCCCGCCGTGGTCGGAGGCGGTGTGATGACGATGCTGATCGCGATCAGCTGGCGGCATCTGTTCCCGGCGCTGGCCGAGGTGGACCGGCTGGAGACGCTCAAGCCACAGGCGGTCGAGGCGCCCGCCTGAGCGCGACGCCCTGGGCGCGGATCTGCCGTTTTGAACTTCGCAGGAGCAGACGCGCGGGCACCCCCGCGTGCGATCCTCTGCGCGATGGCCTCGGTGGATGGGTTTGCAACGGTGGGGATCGTGTCTCAGGGCGGCGCGCTGGAGGCGCACTTCGTGCCCGGAGCCAACATGCTCTGTCATTCGCTCACCCACCGCGGCGTCGAGCTGCTGCATGCCGGTCCGGGCGTGGAGGCCTACGCCCGGCACGGGAAGACCATGGGCATCCCGCTCCTGCACCCGTGGGCCAACCGGCTGTCGCGGGCCGGCTACGTCGCCGGCGGCAAGGAGGTGACACTCCCGCCCCCCGACGGCCGCTACGGGCTGGATCCCAACGGTCTGCCCATCCACGGGGCGCTTCCCGGGCTGCTGCGCTGGGAGGTGCTCGAGACCGGCGGCCAGGACCGCGTGAGCGCCCGTCTGGACTGGACCGGCGCCGAGCTCATGGCGCTCTTTCCCTTCGCGCACGAACTGCGGCTTGACGCCCTGGCGGGCGACCGAGGCCTGGAGCTCGTCACCACGCTGCGGGCGACCGGCGAGGACGCCGTTCCGGTGGCGTTCGGCTATCACCCGTATCTCTGCCCGCCCGGCGACGCGCCGCGGGCCGACTGGCAGGTCACGCTGGGGGCATCTGAGCGCCTCGTTCTCGACGGCAGGATGATCCCGACGGGCGCCACCGAGCCTCTGGAGACCCGGAGCTTTGCGCTGGACGGCCAGAGCTGGGACGACGGTCTCGCCGGACTGGCGTCGCCGCCGGAGTTCAGCGTGTCCGCGGGCACGCAGACCGTGACCGTCACCTTCGACGACGGCTTTCCCTATGCGCAGGTGTTCGCCCCGGAGGGCCAGGAGTTCATCTGCTTTGAGCCGATGACGGCACCGACCAACGCGCTGGAGGACGGAAGCGCGCTCACCCTGGTGGCGCCCGGCGACGAGTACCGCACCGCGTTCAGCATCGCGGTGGCGGACAATTGAGACATAGACGTCTGTATGTCCCATTGAAGGAGAGCGCATGGACCTGACCTTCAACGAGTCCGAGCTGGCCTTTCGCGAGGAGCTGCGCGCCTGGCTCACCGAGCACGACCCGGGGCGCGAGCCCGACGCGGAGGACGCCAATTACGCGTGGCGGGTCGAGTTCCAGCAGGCCCTCGCTCGCGACGGCTGGGCGGCGGTCCACTGGCCTCCGGAGTACGGAGGGCGCGGCGCCACGCTGACCCAGTCGGCGATCTTCTTCGAGGAGCTGGGGCGCGCCGGTGCGCCGCTGCCGGCCAACGTGCTCGGGCTGCTCCTGGCCGGGCCCACGATCATGACCTGGGGGACGCCGGAGCAGAAGGAGCGCTACCTGACGCCGATCCTGAGCGCCGAGGAGATCTGGTGCCAGGGCTTCTCCGAGCCCGACGCCGGCTCTGACCTGGCCAGCCTCAAGACGCGGGCGGTCAAGGACGGTGACGGCTGGGTCGTCACCGGGCAGAAGGTGTGGACCAGCGCCGCCCAGTACGCCAAGTGGTGCATGCTGGTCGCCCGCACCGATCCCGAGGCGCCCAAGCACAAGGGCCTCACCTACCTGCTGATGGACATGGAGCAGGAGGCGGTGACGGTCAGGCCACTGCGCCAGATCACCGGTGAGAGCGAGTTCAACGAGCTGTTCATCGACGGCGCACGCATCCCCGACGAGAACGTGCTGGGCGGGGAGGGCAACGGCTGGAAGGTGGCGCTGACCACGCTGATGAACGAGCGCGCCGGGCTGGCCTTCTTCCTCCAGGTCCGCCTGCGCCAGATGCTCGACCGGTTGATCGCCGACGCCGCGCAGCGCGGTCAGCTCGAGGACCCGGTGATCGCCGACCGGCTCGGGGAGCTGCATCTCAAGGCAGAGATCCTGCGGCTGACGGCCTACCGCGGCCTCACCGCGATCGAGAAGTACGGGCAGCCGGGCCCCGAGGGGTCGCTGACCAAGTGGATGTGGTCAGAGACCAACCAGCAGCTCACGCAGCTCGCCGCCGACCTGCTGGGACCGGCAGCGCTCACGGCCGGCGGTCGCTGGGCCTACGAGCTCCTGCGCGCCCGCGGCAACTCGATCGAGGGGGGCACCACCGAGGTGCTCAAGAACATCGTCGCCGAGCGCGTGCTCGGCCTGCCCAGGGCCCGTTAGAGACAGGAGCACGACGTGGATTTCGACCTGACCGAGGACCAGCGGGAGATCAAGGATGTCGCCCGGGAGCTCCTGGCCGCCCGCTCGCCATTTGCCAAGGTCCGCGAGGCGGCCGAGGCCGCCGAGTACGACGACGCGCTGTGGCGGGAGATCGTGGGGCTGGGGTGGCCCGGGATCGCCGTGGCCGAGGAGCATGGCGGTCAGGGGCTGGGCGCCGTGGAGCTGGCGGTCCTGCTCGAGGAGCTGGGGTATGCCTGTGCCGCGACCCCGTTTCTGGCGACCGCCGTGGCCGCGGCGGTCATTCAGGCCGGCGGCACCGACGAGCAGCGCCGGCGCTGGCTGCCTGGCCTCGTCAGCGGCGAGCTACGGGCGGGCATCGGCGCGCCGGAGCTCGTGGTGGACGGGACCGGCGCCGACGTGGTGATCCTGCTGGAGGACGACGGCGCGCGGCTGGTCTCGGCGCCGGACTCGGAGCCCCTGGTGGCCATCGACCCCACTCGCCGCTTTGCCACGGTGCGCGGTGAGGGTGAGCCTCTGGCGGGCGACGTCACCCAGCGCGCCCGGACGGCGATCGCCGCCGAGGTGGTGGGGGTGTGCCAGCGCGCGCTGGAGATGACGCTCCAGTACGTGAAGGAGCGCAAGCAGTTCGGGGTGCCGGTGG
>JBAQGP010000116.1:0-5082 GCA_049287845.1 Solirubrobacteraceae bacterium
GCCGTCGACGCGGCGCGCGCCGCCCAGCCCCGCTGGGCCGCCCTGCCCGACCGAGAGCGGGCCAAGTACCTGTTCCGGATCGCGCGGCTCATCCAGGAGCGCGCCCGCGAGCTGGCGGTGGTCGAGACCCTCGACGGCGGCAAGCCGCTGCGCGAGTCGCGCGATGTCGACATCCCCCTCGCCGCCGCGCACTTCTTCCACTATGCGGGCTGGGCCGACAAGCTGAGATACGGATTCCCCGCCCACGCTGCCCGCGAGGTGGCGCCGCTGGGCGTCGTGGGTCAGATCGTCCCCTGGAACTTCCCGCTGCTGATGGCGGCGTGGAAGCTGGCCCCCGCGCTCGCCTGCGGCAACACGGCCATCCTCAAGCCGGCCGAGACGACGCCGCTCACCGCCCTGCTGCTGGCCGAGATCTGCCAGGAGGCCGAACTGCCCGACGGCGTGGTGTCGATCCTGCCCGGCGACGGCGAGGCGGGCGCCGCGCTGGTGCGCGCCCCGGGGATCGACAAGATCGCCTTCACGGGGTCCACCGCCGTCGGTCGCGACATCCAGGCCGCCCTCGCCGGCCGCCCCACCCGTCTCACGCTCGAACTGGGCGGCAAGTCGGCCAACATCGTCTTCGAGGACGCGGCCCTGGACCAGGCGGTCGAGGGGATCGTCAACGGGATCTTCTTCAACCAGGGGCACGTGTGCTGCGCCGGCTCGCGCCTGCTCATCCAGGAGAGCGTGCTCGACGACGTGATCGCCAGGCTGTGGCGGCGGATGGGCCGCCTGCGCGTCGGCGACCCGCTCGACAAGAACACCGATGTGGGCGCGATCAACTCCGCCGAGCAGCTCCAGCGCATCGAGACGCTCGTGGCCGCCGGCGAAGACGAGGGAGCGCATCGGCGCACGATCGCCTGCGATCTCCCCGAGCACGGCTATTGGTTCGCCCCCACGCTGTTCACCGATGTCTCTCCCGCCCATCGGATCGCCGTGGAGGAGATCTTCGGCCCGGTCGTCTCGGTGCTCAGCTTCCGCACCCAGGCCGAAGCCATCGAGAAGGCCAACAACTCCCGCTACGGGCTGGCCGCCGGCATCTGGACCGACAAGGGTGCCAAGGCGTTCGAGGTGGCCGGCGCGCTGCGGGCCGGTGTGGTCTGGCAGAACACCTACAACCACTTCGACCCCACGGCGGCGTTCGGCGGCTACAAGGAGTCCGGGTTCGGCCGCGAGGGCGGCCCGGCGGGCCTGCGGCCCTACCTGCAGGTGGTGCGATGAGCACGGATGACTCGCGCCGCCGCCAGTCGCAGAGCCCGGATGGCGAGGGGCGGCGATGAGCGCGAGCGGCCGGCTCGCAGTCCGCAAGACGTACAAGCTCTGGATCGGCGGGACGTTCGTGCGCTCGGAGTCCGGCCGCTATGACCAGACCGCACGCGGCGACGACGGGCAGGTCAACATCCCCCGCGCCTCGCGCAAGGATGTCCGCGACGCGGTCGCCGCGGCGCGCAAGGCGTTCGGGCCATGGTCGGCGCGCACCGCATATAACCGCGGCCAGATCCTGTACCGGGCGGCCGAGGCGCTGGAGTCCAGGCGCGATCAGCTCATCGCCGTCGCGGATGGTGCCCAGGTCGATGCCGCCGTGGACGTGCTCGTGCACTACGCCGGGTGGACCGACAAGTTCCAGTCGGTGCTCGGTGGCATCAACCCGGTGGCAGCTCCGTTTCTGTCCTTCTCGCTGCCCGAGCCGACCGGCGTCGTCGGCGTCGTCGCTCCCGACGAGCCTGAGCTCCTCGGTCTGGTGGCCGAGATCGCGCCCGCGCTCGCCGCCGGCAACACCGTCGTCGCCATCCTGTCAGAGGCAAAGCCCCTGGCCGGGCTGGACCTGGCCGAGGTGCTGGGGGTGTCCGACATCCCCGGCGGCGTGGTCAACCTCCTCTCGGGCCGCCGCACCGAGCTCGCCACCGCGGTGGGCGCCCACCGCGACCTCAACGCGATCGTCGATGCCGCCGGCGACGCCGAGCTGGGGGCCGAGCTTGACCGGCTGGCCGCCGAGACGATCAAGCGCGCCCGCCACTCCGACGCGGCGACCGGCTACGAGACGGCTGTGGCGGATGCCCTGGAGCGCATCGAGGCGCTCACCGAGCTGAAGACGGCGTGGCATCCGGTCGGGGCGTAGTCCCCGTCCGGTCGGTCACGCGCCGGCCCCGGCCGTTGAGCACGCCCTCCAGCATCAGGACCCGCCGCAGAATCGCCAGCGATCCGGCATAGGTCGAGTCCATGCCGTAGTAGCTCAGACCGCGCGCGCCCAGCGTGCGGGCCTGCGTGTACGGCGTGTCAGAGGCGTAGTGGATGATGCCGAGGTCGATGGGCAGCTTGGAGAAGTTGACGGCCTCGCCCACCGGGTGGCGATCGGCGTCGGCGATCTCGTAGACCGCGTTGCAGAACGGCCCCGCCTCCATCTCGACCACCGTGTAGGCCTCGCGGTAGTAGAAGTCCAGGTAGGAGCGGTTCTGCAGGAAGGTGCTCTTGACCGTCACGGCCCGCTGGTTGTCCAAGCCGGTGCCGAAGCGCAGGTCGCCGGCGAGGTCGTCGACCCCGAAGGCGTTGTCGAGCCAGTAGGTGGAGTTGGAGTGCTCGTCGTGGACGACGCTCGAGATCATCACGTCGCCGACGTCGGCGTTCAGCGTGGCCGCCTTGCCCAGCACATACACACCCCGCAGCGCCGCCCGGTCGACGGCCACCTCGCGCAGGATGTTGTAGGCCCCCAGTCCCAGCGGATAGTCGATGTTGACGATCACCGCCTCCGAGGCTGCCAGGGCGTCGGCGTCGACCTCGCCGATGCGCGGGTCCAACGCGTCGCACTTCAGCGCCCCCAGGGGCAGGATCTGCGCCGGCACGCGCAGCCCCGTCGTGCTGCGCATGTGGGTGACGCCGCCGGCCCGCTCGGCGTCACGCCGCTCGGCCTTGCCGGCGCGTCCCTTGGTGGCGAAGTAGATGCGGGCGACGAAGTAGAGGAAGTTCTCCCACGAGCCCTCGGTGCGCCCCTCACGGAAGGCGGCCAGCTCCTGGCGCAGGATGTCGTCCTCGTCCATCGTCTCCACGAAGGCCACGAGCTCCTGCTCGCGGTCGCGCGCGACCGAGGTGGCGATGTTCACCAGGCTGTGGGTGTTGGAGCTGACGAAGTACAGCGGCCGCTCGGTGGTCAGGCCCTCCCGGTTGAGCTCGGCGCTGACCGGCGCCCACCAGCGGCGGGTCATGCGCGCGTAACCGGTGTTCGAGCCTCCGAACATGCGGATGCGCAGCGCCATCCGCTCTGAGGCGATCAGTCCCAGGTGCTCGGCGAAGCGTTCGCCCCACGACTCCGCCAGGCGGCTCCAGTCCTCGGTGCTGCCGCCCAGCAGCCGGGCGCATTCCTCGGGCGTGGGCTCGCGGTCGGCCACCATCTCCTCCCACCCGGCCGCCCGCTGGCGGACGCGGATCTTGTTCCACTCGATCTGGAGCGCGACGAGCGTCGGCAGCAGGTCGTCCAGATCCGACGCGCTGGCCAGCAGCACGGCAAGCGTTCCCGCCCCGTCGTCATACCAGCGCCGCCGCCGGGCCGGCGCCTCGGCCTCCTCCCACGCGCCCACCGGGAGGCCGGCGCTGACCAGCGCCTCGAACTGCTGGGCCATGGCGACGAGCCGGGCGCCGACGATCCCGTCGGGGAGTCGGCGAATGGCATAGATGAAGGCGCCGAGGTCGATCTCGTCGCTGGCCGCCAGCGGATGGAGGCTGGAGCCGATCGCGCGGTGCGAGGGCTCGAGCACCCGCAGGTGCGTCTCGCCGCTGGAGCGCAGCAGCGTGTTGTAGGTGCGCTGGTAGAGCTCGATCTCGTCGCTGAGACCGACGGCCCCCTCCGATCGGCTGTCGAGGGCGAGGCGGGCGACGGCCATTAGTGTCCTCGGTCCTGATTCATCACAGCGGCTACTCCTTGACGTAGGGGATGCCGCTCGCCGCAGGCGGGCGCGACGCGCCGATCAGGCCGGCCACGGCGATGAGGGTGAGCAGGTAGGGCAACGCCTGAAACAGTGTCGCAAGTGTTGCCGAGAACGTCGGCAGGCGGTCCGCCATCGCCTCTGAGAAGCCGAAGAGCAGCGTGGCCACCAGCGCCAGTCCGGGACGCCAGCGTCCGAAGATGACCGCCGCCAGCGCGATGAAGCCCCGGCCCTCGGTCATGTTCTGGCTGAAGGAGCCGACGAAGGCGACCGAGAGATAGGCGCCGCCGAGCGCGGCGAGCATGCCCGAGGTCACGACGGCCAGGTAGCGGATGCGCAGCACCGGCAGACCGACGGTGTCCGCGGCGCGCGGCTTCTCGCCCACGGCGCGCAGGCGAAGGCCCCAGCGGGTGCGAAACAGGAACACGGCGAGCACCGGCACGAGCAGGAGCCCGAGCCAGGTCATGAGGTTGGCGTCGCCGATGGCCTGGCCGAAGAAGCCGAGGTGCTGGATGAGCGGGAGCTTGACGTTGGGGACCTGCGAGATCTTGGTGGGCGTGCCGTTGGGACCGTAGTGCGCGGTGAAGAAGTAGCCGGTGATGCCGAGGGCGAGGAAGTTGATGCCAGTTCCGCTCACCACCTGGTTGGCGCGCAGGTGGATCGAGAAGAAGGCGTGCACGAGCGCCAGCAACCCACCGGCGGCGGCGGCGGCGAGTAGGCCCAACACCCAGGAGCCGAACACGTCGGCCCCGTAGATCCCGAAGAAGCAGCCCATCAGCATCATGCCCTCCAGGCCGATGTTGATGACGCCGCTGCGCTCGCAGACGATGCCGCCCAGGGCGGCGAAGAGCAGCGGGGTGGCGTAGCGCAGCATCGCGGCGACCAGGGCCGACCAGACGAATACGGTGTTGAGGTGGCCGATCCCGGACTTGGTGGCGGCGATCGCCCCGAGGATCGCCAGGATCCCGAGGCCGATGTCGATGTAGCCGATCCGGCGCTCGCCTCCGGTGGCCGCGGCCGCGCCGGCCGCGATCGCCGCCAGCCCGAGGATGATCGACGGCACGGGGGTGCGGACCAGCGCGGGGGGCAGCGTGATGACCCAGGTGATGACGGCCAGGGCGAGGCC
>JBAQGP010000117.1:0-5114 GCA_049287845.1 Solirubrobacteraceae bacterium
GCGCTGATCGGCCGCCCCAACGTGGGCAAGTCCTCGCTGCTCAACCGCTTCGCCGGGTCTGAGCGCGTGATCGTCTCCCCGGTGGCGGGCACGACCCGTGACGCCATCGACCTTCCGATCACCTTCAACGGCCGCGAGCTCATCCTCGTCGACACCGCCGGCATCCGTCGCCAGGCCAAGGTCGGTGAGTCGCTCGAGTACTACACGGCGCTGCGCTCACGGCGCGCCGCCGAGCGCGCCGACGTGGCCCTGGTCGTCTGCGATGCCACCGACGGTGTCACCACCCAGGACCTGCGGATCGCCGAGCTGGCGATGCACAGCGGCTGCGCCACCGCGCTCGTGCTCAATAAGTGGGATATCGCCGAGGACGTCGATCTGGACCACGAGCGAGCCCGCGCCCACAAGAAGCTGCGGCTGCGGCCGCGGCTGCTCACCGCTTCGGCCAAGACCGGCCGCCACGTCGACCGCCTGCTCATCGAGGCGGTGGCGCTGGCTGATCGCACCCGCACCCGGATCCCGACGCCGCAGCTCAACCGCTTCCTCTCCGAGGTGGTCGCGGCGCGCCAGCCTCCGGTGGGCAAGCGCCCGGTCAACGCCCGTGGCGCCGCCGCCAACCATCGCCTGCGTCTCATCTTCATGACCCAGACCGCCGAGCGCCCTCCTCGCTTCTCCATCCAGGTCAACTCGCGCGCCCGCGTCACCCGCGACTACGCCTACTTCATCGAGAACCGGCTGCGCGAGCGCTACCGCCTGGAGGGGGTCCCCGCGATCATCGACTTCGTGGAGCGCAACGAACGCCGGCCTCCTTCGGACCGCGAGGAGCGGCGTTCGGCCCGCGAGCGCAAGGGGAGCCGCGCGGCGGGAGCGCCGGACGCCGCCCACGACGCGGCCGCCTGATTCGTGGCCGGTCACTGGATTGCGCCCGAGGCTGAGCGGCGGCCGGCGACTAGAAGCAGTCGCTGAGGATCCGCACCGTGCGCACCTGCGCCACGAGCCGGTACTGGCTGCTCGGAGCACTTGGCAGCAGCCCAGCGCCCTGGTAAGCGGCCATCTGCACCAGGACGTGACCGGTCAGGCTCTGTAGCTGGTTGATCGGCGTGCGCAGCACCCACGCGAGCTGAGGCGCGGTCGAGGGGTTGGTGGCGATCGGCCCGCAGGACTCCAGCCGCTTGACCCCGCCGGCGAGCCGCACGGCCTCGGGGAGGTCCGCCCGCTGCTCCGCTTCGAAGCGCAACGCATGTAGCGTCGGTCCGACTCTGATGAGCGTTGACCCCCGCGTGGGAGACACCGCGACGAATGCCGAGACCGAGACGAGTAGGGCGCAGACGACGCCCAGGGCCGGCCCGGAGAAGCGCGCGAGGACATTGCCCAGCCAGATCATGGCGCCGGCCCACGCGACGGCGCCGCCGATGATGAGCATCGACGCCGCCAGGAACACGTACCGGTTGTTGCCCGAGGACCCGAATTGCGTGAGCGCCGCGTCCTCGACGAACAGGGTGATCCCGAATAGCACCGTTGCCAGCACGACGCGATGCGCCAGGACCATGTTCACGACGGTGCGGATCCATGCCGCGCCCCCCAGGCGCAGGGCACGGGTCAGCCCAACGGGGACGGCCACCAGGAAGAGGGCGACGCTGATCTTGAACGGCGTGATCACCAGCGGCCACGCGACCGTCGTGATCTCGGTGCAGAAGGGGCAGTGCGCCGTGGCCACACCGTTCTTGGCGATCAGCGCGTACTTGACGCCGCGCAGCAGCGACCCTGATCCCACCAGGTCAGGCAGCAGCCAGAGGGGCACGATGAGCGCGAGCAGCATGACGATGAGCTTGCGCGCCCGCGGCTCCTTGCGCCACAGGTAGATGGCGTACAGCCCGAGGAACGGCCAGATCTCGGGGCGGTCCAGCGACGCCGCAAAGCCGAAGGCGAAGGCCTGGACCCTGTTGCCATCGAGGTGGCGGAGGATCGCGAGCAGCGTGACGCACATCAGCAAACCCTCGGAGTAGCCGAGCGTCACGTCGTAGACGTATTGGGAGAGCACGAGCACCCCGACCGCCGCCGCGGTGCCGGCCAGCAGCGGTGGGAGCTCGGCGAGGACGGCGGCCGTCGGCTGACGCGTCGATCGCGCCGCGGACCGGGTGGGACCGATGGCGGCGCGCGTCAGGCGGAACGCGAGGGCGAATGCCATGGCCACGGCCATGATCCCGCCGGCGCGCGCGATCACCAGCCAGAGATCCGGCGCCGCGCCTCCGAGAGGCGCGAACAGGGTGGTGAAGATCATGGGGAGCGGCTTCCACGTCGGCCCACCGCTCGTGACCAGGTCGAAGTGGATGATCTCGCGTCCCCAGATCACCCACGCCCATGGGTCGTAGTTGGGCGTGGACGGGTACAGCAGGGAGACCGTCGCGAGTGCCAGCGCGGCGCCGGCCACGATCAGGTAGAGCCGCCCGGGGGTCGGCGGCGGCCCCGGCAGTCGGCGCCTCAGACTAGGACGCTCGCGCCGGGCGCGCGGCAAGGCCATGGGCTGTGCCCGAGTGATAGCCACGCGCGCTTACGCTAGCGGCCCTGCAGGGGGGTATTGGTAAGCGTCACGCTCATCTTGGGACCGGCGCGCACAGCGGCGCGCTGGCGGTCGGCGTTCACAACCGGCACATACGCTGGGGCGAGGGCCAGCACCCGGCGCGTGGCGGCCGCGCCAGGGCGGCAGGTTAGCCTACCTGCGGCGCCAAGGCGCGCGAGTCCGCAATCACCAGATGACCTCCACCCAACAGCCCGTCCCCCCCCTGACGCCGGCGGCGCTGCCCTCGGAGAGACGCCATCGCCGCGGCTGGGACGTGTGGTTCGGCGCCGGAGCGGCGTTGATCGCCCTCGTGGGCGCCGCGTGGGCCCTGAAGCTGTGGGACGCGGACCTCTCGGTGCCGTTCCGCTACTCGGTCGGCGACGACACGAAGTTCTATCTGATGCTCGTCAAGGACATCGTCGACCACGGCTGGGTGCTGACCAACCACAGCCTGGGGGCGCCGTTCGGGCAGCAGCTGTTCGACTACCCCCAGAGCGCGGACGATCTCAACCTCGCGTTGCTGTGGATCCTCGCCGTGCCCTTCTCGCAGATCGGGGTCGTGATCAACCTGTTCTTCCTGATCACGTTCCCGCTCAACGCCGCGTCGGCCTACTGCGTGCTGCGCCGGCTGGGGGTGTCGACGGCGCCGGCGATCGCCTGTGCGGTCCTGTTCGCGCTGCTGCCCTACCACTTCTTCCGCAGCGACTCGCACCTGTTCCTGTCGGCGTACTACTCGCTGCCGCTCACGGCATTCCTGTTCATCCGCGTGCTCGGCGGCGAACCGATCTTCACGCGCCGCGCGTCCGGCGCCGGCCGGTGGCGGACCTGGGCGACGCGTCGCACCGGCGCCACCGTGCTCATGTGCGTGGTCATCGCGTCGACCGGCCTGTACTACGCGGTGTTCGGACTCGTGATGCTGCTGGCGGCGACGGTCCTGGTCGCGGTGGCCCGACGCGGGCGGCGCGCCGTGCTATCGGGGGCCAGCGCCTTCGCGGTGGTCCTGCTCGCCCTCGTCATCAACCTCGCCCCCACCGTGGTCTACGCGATCGGGCACGGCAGCAACGCGCAGCTCCAGCACGAGGCCGGGGTGGGGGATGACCTGGCGATGTCCGCGTCCTATCTGATCCTCCCGCCGTCGCACGATCGCATCGCGCCGCTTCGCCACCTCACCGAGCGCTACGCGCGGTCGACGCCGCCGCACGGCTACTGCGAGCAGTGCTACGAGTCGATCGGAACCGTCGGCGACGTCGGGTTTCTGTGGCTGGGCCTCGCCGCGCTGGCCGCCGCCCTGGGCGCGCCCCTGCTGGCCCGTCGGCGCAGCACGCAGCTGCGGGCGGCCGCCGGCATCGCGGTGTGCCTCGCCGTCGCCGTCACCGGAGGTATTTCGAGTCTGACGCGCGTATTCGTCACCGCCGACATCCGTGCGTGGAACCGGCTGTCCGTGCTCATCGCGTTCTTCTCGCTGCTGGCGGTGGGCCTGCTCCTGGATGCTCTGCGCGTCCGGCTGCGTGGCCGCAGGGCGTCCCTCGCCTTCGGGTTGATCGTGGCCATCGTGCTGCTGATCGGCGTGGTGGACCAGACGAGCCGCTTCTTCGTCCCGGACTACACGCGCGACGCGCGCCAGTACCGCTCCGACGGACGGTTCGCAGCGGCCATCCAGCGCCGCCTGCCCCCCGGCGCATCGATCTTCCAGCTGCCCTACGTGCCCTTCCCCGAGGGGTATCAGCCGTTCGCCGCGCCCGGGCAGACGATGCCGTACGCGTATCCGCTGGGCTTCGAGTACGAGGAGCTTCGGCCCTACCTGCAATCCAGCGGACTGCGCTGGAGCTACGGGGCGACGAAGGGGCGCGCCGCCAACTGGCAGGCCCAGCTCGCCGCTCAGCCGGTGTCTGCGGCGGTGGCGGGCGCGGCAGCGGCCGGGTTCGACGGGATCGAGGTGGATCTGAGCGGATACCCGGGGGCGCTCGGGGAACGGCTCACACACCAATTGCGTTCGCTCCTCGGCGTGGCGCCGCTCACCAGCCCTGCCGGTGACCTGCTGTTCTACGACCTGAGGCCCTACGCGGGCCGGCTGCGCGCCTCGCATCCCGCCGCAGCGGTGGCGGCACTGCGCGCGGCCGTGCTCGATCCCCTGCGTCTCAGCTGCAGCACCGGGCGCCTGACCATCGTCAACCCGGGGACAGCGGCCCGTGACGCCGCCGTCGAGGCGACCGCGACGGCCACCCAGCCGACGGGGATGCGCCTCGTCCTCGGGCGCGGGGCGACGCGGGTCGTCACCGCCACACCCCACGGGACCGGCATCCGCGAGACCCTGCGCCTCGCTCCCGGCACGACCACCATCTCCATGTCCGCACGTGATCCGCGCGCGCATTCGGTGAGCCTGCAGTCGCCCTCGGTGGTCGAAAGCTCTGTCGCTTCGTTCGCGCCGGGCGGCAGCGGGGGGGTGCCGCTGGGCATCGTCGGTCCGCCGTGCGCGGCCGTCGGCGTATCGAGCGAGCGCTGAGGTTCCCGGCTGCCATCCGTCGGGGCATCGAGCCGGCGCTGACCTCCCCGGCGC
>JBAQGP010000118.1:0-7761 GCA_049287845.1 Solirubrobacteraceae bacterium
GCCCCAGCTCGCACCGGCGCGTCAGGGCAGACGGAGCCGCAGCTTGACCGAGCTGGCGTTGTGCGCCGAGTCGCCGATCTTCAGCGAGAGGATCTGCCTGCCGCCGCGCCGTCGTCTGACCTTCCTCGCCAGCGAAACGGCGGCCGACACGGCGGGAGCGACGATCCTCACCGTCATCCGCGCCACGGGTCGCTTGAGCCTGATCGTCAGCACTCCGTGCCTGACGGTGACCGATCCGCGCGGCTTACGGCCACCGACGAGCACCCGCCCGGCGATCAGGCCCGCGTCGAAGCGCAGCCCGCGCGGTAGCCGCACCGCCACCGATACGAGCCTGGGTGAGCGCCTGCCGGCGGTCACCGTGAACGTGACCTGTGGAACCCTCCGGGCCACGCCTCGGATCGACGCCCGCGACGTCCTCGGGGGCGCGAACGGGGTGACCGCCCGAGACCGTGCGGACGCCGGGCTGGTGCCGCCGGCGTTGGTGGCGAAGACGCGGAATCGGTAGCGCTTGCCGTTGCGCAGGCCCCGGACGGTGATCGGGCTGCGTGCCCCGGACGCCTGGGCGCCCCCCGGCGCGGCGATGACCCGGTAGGTGACAGGACCGGCCGCGGGCCGCGGCTTGAACGCCACCTTGACGCGGCGGTTGGCGCCTGTCGCGGCGATCTTCGTGGGGGCCCCCGGGGCCGCGACGTAGTGAAACTGGTCGTCGGCGGTGACCGGCGTCGTGCCGGCCGGTGCTGTGGCGATCACATCGGCGACGCCCGCGCCATGTGGTGGGGCAACGGCATCGATCTCGGTGGGTGACAGGACGCGGAAGGACGTCGCGGGCACCCCCGCGAAGGTCACGGCGCTCACGGCGTCGATGCCGGCCGCGGCAAAGCCGCTCCCGCGGATCGCCACCGCCGTGCCACCGCGCGCGGGGCCGAGCGCGGGAGCGACGCTCGCGATCGCCGGCGGGGGAGTGGCGGTGTAGGACCACACCGCGCCCGCCAGGTTGCTGTCGGACTGCCCGCTGATGAGCAGCGTGCCGGCGTCCTGGGAGAGGGCGAGCCGCGCGCCGAACACAGCCGACCCGAACTCGGCGTCGGTTCCGGTGGGCGCGGTCAGCTTGCCGTGCAGCGTCCAGGTGTTGCCCGAGCGCGAGAACGCATACGCCGATCCGATCGCGGCGTTGTCGAACGGGGCGCCCACCACCACGGTCGCCGCGTCGGACGACAGGACGGCCGAGGCGCCGAAGAAACCCTGCCCGATCTCGGCGCCGGCGCCGCTGGACGGCGCCGCGAGCTTCTGGCGCTCGCTCCACGCCGTGGCGGTCGTACGCGTGAACAGCCACGCCGCGCCGCGCTGGTTGTCGGACTGGCCACCGATGAGGGCGGTGCTCGCATCAGCAGAGAGCGACACGGCGCTGCCGAAGGTCGGTGTGCCGACGCCCGCGTCCGGCCCGGTGGTGGGAGCAACGAGCTTGGTGTGCTCCGCCCAGGTCCCGCCCGAATCGGCGTAGACCCATGCCGCTCCGACACTGCCGTTGTCCCCGTCGCCCCCGATGACCGCCGCCGAACCATCGGGAGACAGCCAGACGGCACTTCCGAAGTCGCCGGCGCCGATCTCCCGATCGGCACCGCTCGTGGGGGCGGTGAGCTTGTGCTGCTCGGTCCACGTCGTCGCCGTGGTGGACGGGCGGGTGTAGGTCCAGGCCGCTCCGACGAACGCGTTGTCCTGGACTCCGGCGATCAGGGCGGCGGTTCCGGCGGCGTCGAGCGCGATACGGCTGCCGAACCGGCCCGGGGAGAGCTCCCGGTCAGCGCCGCTGGTGGGCGCCGCCAGCTTCTGCTGCACGTTCCACCCGGACGGGCCACGCGTGTAGACCCAGGCCGCGCCGGCATCGCTGTTGTCGCCGAAGCCACCGATCACGGCGGTGTTGCCATCCGCCGAAAGCGCGACCTCGCCGCCGAACTCGGTGTTGGTGCCAATCGCCCGGTTGGCGCCGGAGGTCGGGGGTTGCAGCTTGGCCTGCAGCGTCCACGCCACGCCGGAGCGGGTGAACACGTACGCGGCTCCGGTGCCGCTGGCCTCATCGAACGCGCCGATGATGGCCGTGGTCCCATCCGCCGAGATCGCCGACGAGCCACCGAGCTCGCCACCTCCGGCCTCGGCGCTGGGGCCGGTAGTGGGCGCGCTCAGCTTGGCGAACTCCAGGAAGCTGTCCCCGGCGGCCCCGCGCGCACCGGTTGCCCACAGCGCGGACACCGCGATGATCGCGGTGATGATCACCGCCAGATGACGACCCCGCAGAACCGAGCTCAAGGCGTGGAGGCTACCCACCGGCCGTGCGGGTCATGCGAGACTTCAGCCATGGGACTGCATCTGCTCGTGTTCATCGGCGTCGCGGTGATCGTGATCATCATCCCGGGGCCCGACACCGCGGTGGTGACCAAGAACGTGCTCATCCACGGCCGCCGCGCCGGACTGGGCACGTCGCTGGGCGTCAGCGCCGGGCTCTCGATGTGGACCATCGCGGCCGCGGTCGGCGTGGCCTCACTCGTGCGGGCGTCCGAGGTCGCCTTCACCGTGCTCAAGCTCGTCGGGGCGCTCTATCTCGTCTGGCTGGGGATCCAGGCGCTGCGCGCCGCGAGCCACCAGCTCGCCGACGATGCCCCATCCCCCCCGGCGGGAGGCTCCGTGATGGGTGCGCGGGGAGGATTCCGGCAGGGGTTTCTCTCCGATCTGGCCAACCCGAAGATCGGGATCTTCTTCACCAGCCTGCTCCCCCAGTTCGTCAGCGCCGGGCACGCCGTGCTGCTCCCGTTCCTCATCCTCGGGGCGATCTTCGTCGCCATGACGGTCGTCTGGCTGCTGGCCTACACGCTGGTGGCCGCGCGCGCGGCGCGGACACTCATGCGCCCGCGTGTCAGAGCGGCGCTGGATCGCTTCACGGGGGTCGTGCTCATCGGGCTCGGCCTGCGGCTGGCTGTGGAGCGGCGCTAGACCCCGGCCATCGCTCCGACGCAGCCGCCGGGCAGGCACCGCGCGCCACCGCGCGGTCCTCGCGTCCTGGCGTGAGCGACTCAAGTTCGTGGCGTGGCACGCCGATGAGGCATGTCACACGCCCGTCCTTGGACGCCGCTCACATCCCATGACGATCACCGAAGCCCGCCGCCAGTATCAGGAGTTCATGTCGCGCATGGACGTCGCCTTCGCCTTCGGGCACGGCTGCGCCATGGACGGCTCGCATCCGCGCCTGCGTGCGCTGCGCGAGGAGGCGGACCGGCTGCTGGCCCAGCTGCGGACCCTCCAGGCACTCGGCGGCGAGCGCCCGCTCAATGTGCCGGGACGCATCATCATCGGCGACTTCTGTGGCAACTGACGCGCGGCCCGGCCCGAGCGCCTGACGCGCGCCCGGTCTCGCAGCCCGCGGCCGGAGCCGTCGTGCGCCCCTGAGACAATGCAGCTGTGATCGACAGGCTGCAGGTGGAGCTGGCCGAGGCCGACGCCGCGCTGAAGGCGCACCTGGCCTCGTGGGAGTACGCGTTTGCCATGGGCTCGAGCCGCGACGGCGCCAGCGGGCACCCCACGCACGCCGCCACACGTGCGCGCACCGCTGAGCTGACCGTCCGGGTGAAGGATCTGCGGGCGCGCCTGGCCGAGCACCAGCTGTAGCGCCCGCCCCGCGTCGCAGCATCTCCCGCGCCGCGCACGACCCACTCGGCGCCGATTCGCGCCACGGGGGCGCGGTAGCATCCCGTCCAGGAGCGATCCCAGGGAGGGAGCAGTGCAGGACGTCAGTCCGACCCAGGCGACGGCGCCGCCCACTGACCGCAGTGAGGCGCTCGAGCGTCTGATCGCGGCCCGCTCGTCCAAGCCGAGCTTCTACGCCGCCTGGCGCGAGAACTCTGAGCGCCTGGACCGCTCCATCGAGACGCTGGAACGCATCTCCACCGCCCTGTGCGCGGCACCCGAGGGGCCGGGCGCCCTGTGTGACGCCGTCGTCGAGGCCGCGGCCCATCACTTCGATGCGCCGTGGGCGGCCATGAGCTTCGCCGGCCAGAGTGAGGGTCAGGAGCCCGCCCATGTCATTCGCCGCGGCCGCGGCGCCGTGGTGGCCCGTCCCGGCGAGTCACAGCCGGTGCTCGAGCTCGTGGCCAGCCGAGCGCTCGCCGCCGAGGCGCCGGTGATGATCGACGCGACGGAGCTGGGCGACGGGGCCTACGGGCTCACCGACGCGACGGGCGGCGTCGTGGCTGCGCCGATGCCGGTGCAGGGGGAGCTCGTCGGCGTCCTCTCGGTCGGGTTGGGGCGCGATGCCGTCGTGCAGTCCACTGACCTCTCGATCCTCGTCACGCTGGCCAACCACGCGGGGGTGGCGCTCCACCACGCACAGCTCTTCGCGCAGTCTGAACGCGTGCGCGGGCGCTTGGAGGAGGCGGGTCGCCGTCAGCTGCTCAGCCAGGAGCGCAACCGGATCGCGCGGGAGCTGCATGACTCGGTTGCCCAGCATCTGCTCACCATCGGCATGGATCTGGAATGGTGCCGCCGCCACGCTTCCACCTCGCCTCCGGTGCTCGAGCGCGTCACGGCGGCCAAGTCGCTGGCGCGCTCGGCGGTCGGCGAGATCCGGTCGGCCATCTTCGAGCTGGCAAGCGACGGCAACGGCGACCTGCGCCGGGCGCTGCGCGAGGTCGTCGAGGACGTCGTCGCGAGCACCCGCCTTCAGGTCAGCCTGCGCACGTACGGCAGCCGGCAGTCGTTGCCCGGCGCTACGCAACACGCGGTCCTGCAGATCGCGCGCGAGGCGCTGTTCAACGTCGTCCGTCATGCCAACGCCGGCCATGCATGGCTCACACTGCGCTGGTCAGGGGAGCGGGTCCGCCTGGTGGTGGCCGACGACGGTGAGGGGGACGTGTCAGTCCTGCGGCACCGGCTCCAAGCCCGCGGCCCCGCGGGCGGGCATTTCGGCCTGGCGGGGATCGGAGGCCGCGTCGGCGAGCTCGGCGGCACCGCCGGGGTGAGGCGCCGCCGCGGAGGCGGGGTGCGTCTCATCGTCGACGTCCCGCTCCCGCAGGCCCGCGACGGTGCCTGAGAACGACGTCTCCGCCGCCCGGGTGATGCTGGTCGACGATCACGCCATCGTCCGACGTGGGCTGCGCTCGATCCTGGAGCTGGAGCCCGACATCTCGGTCGTGGCCGAGGCGGGCGGCCGCAGCGACGCACTGCGTCTCCTGGACCGCGTCCAGCCCGACGTGATCCTCCTCGACCTCAAGCTGAGCGCGGACCAGGACGCCGAAGGGCTCGAGCTGTGCAGCGAGATCCTGGCTCGCGCCCCGGACTCCCGGGTGGTCATCCTCTCCACCTTCCTGGACGAGAACCTGCTCAACCAGTCGCTGCGCCGCGGGGCGAAGGCCTACGTGCTCAAGGAGGTCGACGTCGTGGAGCTGGTGCGGATCATCCGGTCGGTCTCGCGAGGGGAGTCCGGCTTTGACAGCCGCAGCGCCGAGGTGGTGCGCGCGCTCGTCGCTCAGAGCGGCGACGGCTTCCAGTCAGACCTCACCGCTCGCGAGCGTGAGGTCATCGGGCTGCTCGCGCACGGGCTCACCAACCGCGAGATCGGGACCCGGATGTTCGTGAGTGAGAGCACCGCCAAGTTCCACGTCCACAACGTCATGCGCAAGCTCGGCGTGCGCCGGCGCGCCGAGGTCGCCTACGCCGCCGGCAAGCTGGGCCTGCCCGACGTGTGATGGCGCGAGGCTGGTCAGCCGCAGAACTGGCCGACCGGGTAGGTACAAGCGCCCATCCGGGTAGTGAATCGGGCCACGTGCGCCGGTAGCTTCGAGAGTCAAGCCGGTCAGCACTCGAGCAGAGGAGAGAGATGGCGGACAACAGAGGCGTTGCCTACATGGGTACCGGAAAGGTGGAGATCCACGACATCGACTTTCCGACGTTCGAGCTCCAGGATGGGCCCGGCGTCAACCCCGCCAATGTGGGCCGCAAGCTCCCGCACGCGGCGATCCTCAAATGCGTGGCGACCAATATCTGCGGCTCTGACCAGCACATGGTCCGGGGCCGCACGACGGCGCCCGAGGGCCTCATCCTCGGCCACGAGATCACCGGTGAGGTGATTGATGTCGGCCCCGGGGTGGAGTTCATCAAGAAGGGCGACCTGTGCTCGGTCCCGTTCAACATCGCCTGCGGGCGCTGCCGCATGTGCAAGGAGGGCAACACCGGGGTCTGCCTGCACGTCAACCCCGAGCGTCCCGGATCGGCCTACGGCTACGTGGACATGGGCGGTTGGGTCGGCGGCCAGGCCGAGTACGTGGTGGTGCCGTATGCCGACTGGAACCTGCTCAAGTTCCCCGACAAGGACCTGGCGATGGAGAAGATCCTGGACCTGACGATGCTGTCAGACATCTTCCCCACCGGCTACCACGGCGCGGTCAGCGCGGGTGTGCATTCCGGTGACACGGTCTACGTCGCCGGCGCCGGGCCGGTCGGGCTGGCCGCCGCGCATTCCGCGCAGCTGCTGGGCGCCTCGGTGGTGTTCGTCGGGGATCTCATTCCCGAGCGGCTGGAGCAGGCGCGCAGCTTCGGCTGCGAGCCGATCGACATCTCCAAGGGTGATCCCAAGGACCAAATCGAGCAGCTCCTCGGCGTGCCCGAGGTGGACGCAGCGGTCGACGCCGTCGGGTTCGAGGCTCGCGGTCACGGGGCCGACTCCGATCATGAGGCACCGGCGACAGTCCTCAACTCGATCATGGACGTCACCCGCGCCGCGGGCAAGCTGGGCATCCCAGGCCTGTATGTGACGGGAGACCCGGGAGCGGACGACGACGCCGCCAAGGAGGGATCGCTGTCGATCCGCATCGGCCTCGGCTGGGCCAAGTCCCTGAGCTTCACCACCGGTCAGTGTCCGGTCATGCGCTACCACCGCGGGCTCATGCACATGATCCTTCACGACAAGGCTCACATCGCCAAGGCAGTCAACGCCACGGTGATCTCGCTCGACGAAGCTCCGCAGGGCTACAAGGACTTCGACGGCGGCGTCGCCAAGAAGTTCGTGCTCAACCCGCACGGGTTGATCAAGAGCTGAGTCCAGCAGGGAGACGGACCGCTGCGGGCGCCGCCGGCCCGCAGCGGGCCCCTGTGGCGCGCCTCGGGGTGGTCACGACCGTCGCTGAGACGAGCGCTCCGGCCTCAGTCCAGCGCCGCTTTGAGCGCGTCCAGGTCGGCCGCTCCGAAGACCACGCGGTTGCGGGTGGCCACGTAGACCAGGTCGAGATCGACGCCCGCCTCGGCGACCTTGCGCGTCAGGTCAGCCAGCACGCCAGGCCGGTCCTCGACGTCGACGACCACCACCTCGCGCTCGCGGGTGACGGCGAGCTGGGAGATCGCCAGCGAGTGCCTGGCCGCTTCGGCGTGCTTGACCAGGATGTGCAGCTCGGCCCGCTCGCCCGCGCCGAGGCAGGTGGCCGCGGCGATGTTGACTCCGGCGTCACTGATCGCGGTGGCGACCTGCGCCAACGCGCCAGGCGTGTTCTCAACGTCGATGACCAAGTCGACTGCCATGTGTCCTCCCCGCAAAGATGGCCGCTCGCCGGTGCGCAGACATTCTGCCCGATCCGCCCGGGGGACCGCGGATCAGCCCCGCTCACACGAGGTCCTGGTCCCGCAGCGGCGGCGTCCCGGCGACACGGCGCGCCATTGCCTGCGGAGGGGTCAGGCGCGCCGGCGAGGGGTCGGCGGCCGCCCGGCCCGCGATCAGCTGCAGGT
>JBAQGP010000119.1:0-5921 GCA_049287845.1 Solirubrobacteraceae bacterium
GTACGAGGCACGCCGGCGGACCTGCCCAGACACGCCCAGCCACTCGCCAGACCATCAAAGATCTTCCGGAACGGTGCACTAGCTAACCTCCGCCGCCATGGCCACCGAGGAGTCAACCCCAGGCGATCAGATCTGCAACCCGTGCCGCGGCACGGGCCATCTCATCTCCGGGCTGGGGGGCGAGCCCCACCAGGTCGTCTGCCCCTGGTGTGAGGGCAGCGGGCACCGCATCCCCGGGCGCGACGCGCAGGAGCACCCGGCCGAGGGCGGTAGCGCTCCGTCGTCCTCATGACGCTGACGCTCACCACCGCGGGCGAGTCGCATGGTCCTGGCCTCACCTGCATCGTGGAGGGCATGCCGGCCGGGCTGGTGCTCGAGCGCGAAGCTCTGAACCGCGACCTGAGCCGCCGCCAGCTCGGCCACGGGCGTGGCGGGCGGATGAAGATCGAGCGCGACAGCGTCGAGGTCACCGGCGGCGTCCGGCACGGGCGCACCCTGGGCGGCCCGATCGCGCTCACCGTCACCAACCGTGACTTCGCCAACTGGGAGGAGCGGATGAACCCGTGGCCGGTCCAGACGCAGACCGCCGAGGTCCACCTGCCGCGTCCCGGTCACGCCGACCTCGTCGGCACCCAGAAGTACGGGGTCACCGACGTCCGCGACATCCTGGAGCGTGCGAGCGCCCGTGAGACGGCTGCGCGCGTCGCCGGCGGGGGCATCGCCAAGGCGTTCCTGGGCGCTCTCGGAGTCAGCGTGTTCAGTCATGTGATCCAGATCACCGGGGTCACGGCACCCCGCCGCGACGATCTGACCCCGGAGGATTTCGCCGCCGTCGATGAGTCGCCGGTGCGCTGCCTGGATGACGAGGCGGGGCGCGCCATGGTGGCGGAGATCAATCGCCTGCGCAAGGCCAACGAGTCCCTTGGCGGGGTCTTTGAGGTACGCGCCTTCGGGTTGGTCCCGGGGTTGGGCTCCCACGTCTCATGGCGGGAACGTCTGGACGGGGTTCTCGGCCAGGCGATCCTCTCGATCCAGGCGGTCAAGGGCGCCGCGGTCGGCGACGGCATCGAGGTCGCCGGGCTGCCCGGCTCCGAGGCGCACGACGAGATCTTCTACGACGACGAGCGCGGCTTCCACCGCCACACCAACCGGGCGGGGGGGGTGGAGGGCGGCATGACCACCGGCGACCCGCTCGTCGTGCGCGGCTACATGAAGCCGCTGCCGACGCTGACCAAGCCGCTGCGCTCGGTGGACATCGCCACCCACGAGCCCGCCGAGGCCCTGCGCGAGCGCACCGATTCGTGCACCGTGCCCGCCGCCGGTGTCGTGGGGGAGGCAATGGTGGCCTTCGTGCTCGCCGACGCCTACCGGCGCAAGTTCGGGGGCGATCACATCGACGACGTCACCGCGGCGCTGGACGCCTACCGCGGGCGGATCGGGTGGCAGCGACGATGAACCCCGGGACCCGCGGCGTGGCGCTGATCGGGTCGCAGGAGACGGCGACGCGGGCCGCTGCGCTGGCGCTGGAGGGGTCAGGGACACACGGGCGGCAGGTGACCACGCTCAGCGGCGTCGCGCTCGAGTCTGAGGCGGCCCGCGGCGGGCTGGCCGACCACCTCGTCGTCTGGGTTGACGCCGACGACGGCGCCCACCTGGTGTCGCATCCCTGGCGGGCCGCCGACGTGATCATTCCCCACTCTCGCGTCACCGAGATCTCACGGGCCCTCGACGCGCTCGAGGCGGCCCCCCGTCACGTCAAGCTGTTGTGGGCGACGACCCCCGGCGGCGACTACCCGGTCTACATCGGCCGGGGCCTGCTCGACGGCGATGCCCCGTTCTGGCCCCACACCATCGTGCAGGGACGGCGCTTTCTCGTCACCGACTACAACGCCGGCCGCCTGTACGCCGACCGCCTCGAGCCGCTCGATGGCCGCGTCACGATCATGCCCGGCGAGCAGTCAAAGACGATCGCCCACGCCGAGATCGTCTGGACCGAGCTGGCCCGAGCGGGGATGACCCGCGCCGACGTCGTCGTCGCCCTCGGCGGAGGGGTGGTCGGCGACCTCGCCGGGTTCTGTGCCGCCACCTACCAGCGGGGCGTGCGCGTCGTCCAGGTCCCCACCACGCTCGTCGCCCAGGTGGACTCCGCCCTCGGCGGCAAGACGGGCGTCGATCTGCCCGACGCCAAGAACTACGTGGGCGCCTACCACCAGCCCCGGGCGGTGATCTCCGACACCGACGTGCTGGCGACGCTCCCCGCCGAGGAGCTGGCCGCCGGCTACGCGGAGGTGGTCAAGACCGCGCTGATCGCCGGCGGCGGGTTGTGGGACCTGGTCCGGAGTGGGGCCGAGCCGGCCTCGCCGGAGGTCGTCACCGCCTGCGCGCACACCAAGCTGAGGATCGTCGCCCGCGACGAGCGCGACGACGGGGCACGGCAGTCGCTCAACCTCGGCCACACGGTGGGCCACGCGATCGAGGCCGTCACCGGCTATGCCACCTACCGCCATGGCGAGGCGGTGGCGCTCGGCCTCCTGGTCGCCCTGCGGCTGTCGGGCAACGACGACCTGCGCGCCGAGGTGGCCGAGCTCCTGCGGTCGCGTGACCTGCCCACCGAGCTGCACGAGGTCGACCCCGATGCGGTGGTGATGGCCACCGCTCGCGACAAGAAGCGGATGGGGGAGGGCCCGGTCGGGTTCGTGCTGCTGCCCCAGCCCGGCGACCCGCGGCCCGGCAGCCCGGTGCCCCCGCGCGAGCTTATCGCCGCCGTGCGGGAGCTGGTGACCTAGCGGTCGTCGCGCAAATGCCACTAACGTGAGCGCCATGGAAGTCCACAACCGCGTCGAGGTGATGCACGGCGTCAACCTCGACCAGCTCGGCCGTCGCGATCCCGGTCACTACGGGAGCTTCACGCTGACCGAGCTCGAGGTGGGCATCTCGGCGACCGCGGGCGAGCTGGGTTTGGCCACCCGCTTCTTTCAGACCAACCACGAGGGCGCCTTCGTGGAGCATCTGCATGGCCTGAGCGGAATGGCCGACGCGATCATCCTCAACCCGGGGGCGTGGACCCATTACTCCTGGGCCATCCGGGATGCTCTGGAGCTGATCCGGCTGCCCGCGGTGGAAATCCATCTCTCCAACGTCGACGAGCGCGAGGCGTTCCGCCGCGAATCGGTGATCGGCGACCTGTGCTTCGCGCGCGTAGCCGGCAAGGGGCGGGAGGGCTACCGCGAGGCGCTGACCCACGTGGCCGAGAAGCTCGCGAGCACCGTATGAGCGACCGCGCCTCTCGCCTCGCCCAGGCGCTGCCGGGGATGGGCGCCGATCTCCTGCTCGTCACCTCGCTGGTCAACGTGCGCTACCTCACGGGCTTCACCGGCTCAAGCGCGCTGGCCCTGGTCGGGCCCGACATGCGGGCGTTCGTCACGGACTTCCGCTACGTCGAGCAGTCGGCCGCCGAGGTCGACGGCGCCTTTGACCGCGTGATCGCGCAGCAGGAGCTGATCGACATGGTCCCGGACCTGCTCGGATCCGGGGAGGTGCGGCTGGCCGTCGAGGATGCTCACATGAGCGTCCGTGCCCACGCTCGCCTGCGCGAGCTGATGCCGGAGCGCGTCGAGCTCGTCGCCGGCGGGGATGCCATCGAGTCGCTGCGTGCCGTCAAGGACGCCGACGAGGTCCGCCGGATCGGCGAGGCGGCCAAGGTCGCCGACGCCGCCCTGCGCCGGATCATGGAGCAGGGCCTGGCCGGCCGCACCGAGGTCAGCGTGGCCATGGCCCTGGAGCGCGCGATGGAGGACCTCGGCGCCAAGCGGCCCTCCTTCGGCTCGATCGTCGCCGCGGGTCCGCACGGCGCGCTGCCGCATGCGCAGCCACGCAACGTCGAGATCGGACCCAACGAGCTCGTCGTCATCGACTGGGGGGCGGAGCTCGACGGTTACTGCTCGGACTGCACACGCACCCTGACCACCGGCGACCTCCCCGATGCGACGCTTGAGGCCTACGACCTCGTCCGTCAGGCCCAGCTCGCCGGGCTCGACGCCGTCACCGCGGGCACGGGCGGGCGGGAGGCCGACTCGGCGGCGCGCGAGGTCATCAGCGCCGCTGGCCACGCCGAGCACTTCGGCCACGGCCTCGGCCACGGCGTGGGGCTGGAGATCCACGAGGCACCGCGTCTGTCGCAGCGCTCGGACTCCGTGCTCTCCAGCGGCAACGTGGTCACGATCGAGCCCGGCGTCTACCTGCCCGGGCAGTTCGGGGTCCGGATCGAGGACCTGGTGGTGGTCACCGACTCGGCGTGCACCATCCTCACCTCGGTCCCCAAAGAACTCATCACCGTCGGCTGATCTGTGTCTCGCCGGACCGAGCAGCGCCGCGCCGCGGTGTGGGCGCTGTACCAGAGTGACCTGCTCGGACGTCCGCTGGGCGAGATGCTGCCGCGCGACGTGCACACCTTCACCTTCGCGCTGGCCGAGCAGGCGCGCGAGCATCAGCCGGAGCTCGACGAGCTCATCCGCCGCCACTCCAACGACTGGCCGCTGGAGCGGATCGCCCCGCTCGAGCGCTCCATCTTGCGCGTGGCCCTGCTGGAGATGCTCTATCCCGGCGTCCTCCCCGGCGAGCAGCCGATCCCGCCCGAGGGGGCGATCGACGAGGCGATCGAGACCGCCAAGCGCTTCTGCGGGTCGGGCGCGCCCGCGTTCATCAACGGGATCCTCGGCGCCGTCCTCCGCGAGCGCGTAAGCGAAACGTAGGAGTCGCTCACGCCCGGCCGGTCAACGGGCGACAATCACGCTATGAGATTGCTCGTCGTCGACGATGACCGCGGCCTGCGCGACGTCCTGCGCCGCACGCTGTCGCTGTCGGGCTATGAGGTGGTGCTCGCCACCACCGGCTCTGAGGCGCTGTCAGAGGTCACCACCTCGGTCCCCGATGCGATCGTGCTCGACATCGGCCTGCCCGACATCGACGGGCTCGAGGTCTGCCGGCTGCTGCGTCGCGAGGGCAACCGGGTGCCGGTGCTCATGCTCACCGCGCGTGATGCCGTCTCCGACCGGATCGATGGTCTGGACGCCGGCGCCGACGACTACCTGGTCAAGCCGTTTGACGTCGACGAGCTCCGCGCTCGGTTGCGGGCGCTCCTGCGCCGTGCCGGTGGTGAGGGCGACGTCGAGGGCGGGCTCAGCTTCGCCGAGCTGCGGTTGGATCCGGCGCGCCACGGCGTCGAGGTCGCCGGCACGTTCGTGGAGCTGACGCGCACCGAGTACCAGCTGCTGGAGCTGCTCATGCTCAACCCCCGCCGGGTGCTGCCGCACTCGACGATCTATGACCGCGTGTGGGGCTATGACTTCGGGCCCACCTCCAACGCCCTGCGCGTGTACGTGGGCTATCTGCGCCGCAAGCTCGAGGACGCCGGTGCGCGTCCGCTCATCCATACCGTCCGGGGGGTGGGCTACGCGCTGCGGGAGCCCGGGGAATGAGCCTCAAGCTCCGTCTCGCGCTGGCGGCCGGGGTCGCAGTGGCGATCGCCGTGATCGCGGTGGCCATCTCCGCCTACGCCGGTACCCGAGCTCAGCTCAACGGCCAGGTGGACCAATCCCTGCGGAGCCTCACCATGGGTATCGTCCACCACCCGGGCAACGACGCCCCGCCACCCGGTGCCTCCTCCGGCCCCCCGGGCCGCGGCGGTACGGGGCTCGACCGCGACGACCTCGACGAGGGCCTGGGTCTGGCCGACCATCGCGGCCCCGCGTTCGGCGGACCCGCTGGGACGGTCATGCTCATCCGGCGCGACGGGACCGTCTACGTCCCCCCGGGCCAGACCTACCGGATCCCCCTCACCGCTCGTTTCAAGGCGACTGCCGCTCGCGGCACCGGCCACTCCTTCACCGAGATGAGCGTCGGCGGGACCGAGATCCGGGTCC
>JBAQGP010000120.1:0-10624 GCA_049287845.1 Solirubrobacteraceae bacterium
CCGTGGCGTGGCCGATCGTCTCGGTGGCCCATGCAGCCGGGGCCGCCAGCAACGCCGCCACCGCCACGGCGACGGCGGTCGCGCGCAGGCGGGGCGAGAGCTCGGCCACCAGCAGCACCGCGCAGATGCCGCCGGCCCCGATGATCAACGGCTCTGCCCACGAGAGCTGCCCGGAGAGGTTGCCGAGGACGACGATCTCGGTGACGACCCCGGCCACGATCGCCGCCGGCATGGCGACGCGCGCCACCCGCCCACCTGACAGCGCCTCGCCGACGCCCGCGCCGATGAGCATGGCGGTGAACGGGGCCAGGAACGAGACGTAGTAGGGGTGGAAGATGCCCGAGGCGTCGCTGAACACGGCCGCGCTGACCATGAATGCGCCGCCGACGGCGATCAGCCACCCGGTGCGCGGGTCGGTGCGGCGCAGCCGCGTGGCCGCGAGCACCCCCAGACCGGCGACGATCGCAAAGCCCAGCAGCCAGCCGGCCTGATCACCCAGGCCCGACTGCAGCAGGCGGAACACGCCGGTGGAGCCGCCGAAGGCGCCACCACCCCCGCCGCCACCGAATCCAGCTCCGGGGGCGCCGGTCTGGCCGGTGACCCGGCCCACGCCGTTGTAGTTGAAGATCAGCGACCAGATGCTGTTGTCCGACGTGCCGCTGATCCACGGGCGGTCGGCGGCCGGGGTGAGGGTCACCAGCAAAGGCCAGGCCAGGCCGACGACCGCCAGAGCGACGCCACCGGCGCCGAGCTGGCGCATCGCCGCGATGCGGCCGCGGGGGGCCACCCACATGTAGGCGAGCGCGATCCCGGGCACCACGAACAGCGCCACCGCCATCTTGGTCTCAAAGCCGAGGCCGATGGCGACCCCGCACCAGACGAGCCACCGCGTGCGCCCGTCCTCAAACGCGCGGACCGCGAACCACAGCGCCGCCACGCAGCAGAGCACGAGCAGCTCGTCGGGGTTGTTGTGGCGCGACATGGCGACCGCGATCGGGGTCGTGGCCAGGGCGATCCCGGCGACGAAGCCCGCCGGGCGGCCGAAGCGCCGTCGGGTCACGTCATAGGTGAGTGCCGCCGCGGCGGCGCCCATGAGCGCCTGCGGGACGAGGACGCTGAGCGGGTGAAAGCCGAAGACCCGCGCCGACAGCGCCTGCACCCACAGGGAGAGCGGAGGCTTGTCGACCGTCATCAGGCCGGTCTTGTCCAGGGAGGCGAACAGGAAGTCATGCCAGCTCGTGGTCATCGAGCGCACGGCGGCGGAGTAGTAGGTGTTCGCCCAGCCGTTGAGGCGCAGGCCCCACAGGTTCAGGGCGCCCGCGATGCCCACGACGGCGATGAGCTCGGGACGCGTCCGCAGCGCCTGGAGCCAGCCGGGGACGGTCCGGCCCGCCAGCCAGGACGGGCGCAGCGACCCGCGGTAGGGCGTCGACTCCGAGCTCATCGGGTCAGGATGAGGGCGGCGGATGAGAGGAGGCGAAGAGGTGTGCGCATTCTCAGGCAGCTCTCAGGGTCACGGCTGATCGGGCGCGCGGTGCGCCTCGGCGTAGTAGGCGACGGCGAGCAGCAGGCCGGCGCCGAGGGCGATGAAGGTCGATGCTGCGCGCTGGAGGGCGGACATTGGGCTTCGCTCCTTGAACTGACGAGATCCGTGACCGGCTGATCTCAGCATCGGCCGAGCGTCGAAGCCGGGACGAAGACATCCCTAAGACGTCTGTAGGAGCGCCCGGCGCGGCCGTCGGATCGGGTGCGCACGGGCCCGTCCGCGTACGTACCGCCGCGCGCCGACGGACGCGCCTAGAGTAAGGGCAACTGCGTCTGAAACCAGGAGTTTTCGAGACATGTCCGCGACCCCCAACAGCTTTGACGCCAAGGCGACGCTGACCGTCGGCGACGCGTCCTATGAGATCTTCCGGCTGGACGCCCTCCAGTCCAAGTTCGACATCGCCCGGCTGCCGTTCTCGCTCAAGATCCTGCTCGAGAACCTGCTGCGCAACGAGGACGGCGAGTCCATCCGCGCCGAGGACGTCGAGGCACTGGCCAGCTGGAACGCCACGGACGAGCCGTCCAAGGAGATCGCGTTCACCCCGGCCCGCGTGGTCATGCAGGACTTCACCGGCGTCCCGGCGGTGGTGGACCTGGCGGCGATGCGCGACGCCATGAAGGAGATGGGCGGCGACCCCAACAAGATCAACCCGCTCGTGCCGGCCGAGCTGGTCATCGACCACTCGGTCCAGGTCGACGCCTACGGCACCCCGCAGGCGTTCCAGCGCAATGCCGACCTGGAGTTCGAGCGCAACAAGGAGCGCTACGCCTTCCTGCGCTGGGGCCAGGGCGCGTTCCACAACTTCAAGGTGGTGCCGCCCGACACCTGAATCGTGCACCAGGTCAACCTGGAGTACCTCGCGCGGGTGGTGTTCGTCGACGAATCAGACCCCGCCCACGCCCTGGCGTATCCGGACACCCTCGTCGGCACCGACTCCCACACCACGATGATCAACGGCCTGGGCGTGCTGGGCTGGGGCGTGGGCGGGATCGAGGCCGAGGCGGCCATGCTCGGCCAGCCGATGTCGATGCTCATCCCGCAGGTGCTCGGCTTCCGGCTCACCGGCGAGCTGCAGGAGGGCGCCACCGCCACCGACCTGGTGCTGACGGTGACCGAGATGCTGCGAGAGCGCGGGGTCGTCGGCAAGTTCGTCGAGTTCCACGGCGCCGGCCTCGCCGGCCTGCCACTGGCCGATCGGGCCACGATCGGCAACATGTCCCCGGAGTTCGGGTCGACCTGCGCCATCTTTCCCATCGACGCCGAGACGCTGCGCTACCTCGAGTTCTCGGGCCGGCCCGCCAAGCAGATCGCCCTGGTGGAGGCCTACGCCAAGGAGCAGGGCCTGTGGCATGACGAGAGCTCTGAGGAGCCGACGTTCTCCGACCACATCGAGCTCGACCTCTCCGAGGTGGTGCCGAGCATCGCCGGGCCCAAGCGACCCCAGGACCGCGTGTCGCTGACCGAGTCGCGCGACGCGTTCCGGATGGCGCTGGAGGACCTGCTGCCCGACGACGACACCGATGAGGCTGACGAGGACAGCTTCCCGGCCTCAGACGCCCCCGCCAGCAACGGCAGCCGAGAGCACGGTCAGGCGCCCCACGGCGGGACCGGCGGCGCGCAGGTGGCCGACCGCCGGCACGTCAGCGCACCGGTCACACTCGAGGACGGCACCGAGACCGAGCTCGACCACGGCCACGTCGTCATCGCGGCGATCACGAGCTGCACCAACACCTCCAACCCGTCGGTGATGCTCGGCGCCGGGCTCCTGGCCCGCAACGCAGTGCAGAAGGGGCTGAAGGTCAAGCCGTGGGTCAAGACGTCGCTGGCGCCCGGGTCCAAGGTGGTGACCGAGTACCTCGCCCGCGCCGGTCTGGACGAGTACCTCGACGAGCTGGGGTTCAACCTCGTCGGCTACGGCTGCACGACGTGCATCGGCAACAGCGGCCCCCTGCCCCGGGAGATCTCCGACGTCGTCGGCGCCGAGGACCTGGCCGTCGTCTCGGTGCTGTCGGGCAACCGCAACTTCGAGGGGCGCATCAACCCCGACGTGAAGATGAACTACCTGGCTTCCCCACCGCTGTGCGTTGCTTACGCGCTCGCCGGGACCATGGACATCGACCTCTACGACGAGCCGCTGGGAGAGGATCGCAACGGCGATCCGGTCTTCCTCAAGGACATCTGGCCCGACTCCAGCGAGGTGGGTCAGACCGTCGAGGAGGCGGTCCAGTCCGACATGTTCCGCAAGAGCTACGGCGAGGTGTTCGACGGCGACGAGCGCTGGAACTCGCTCGAGGTTCCCACCGGCGACGCCTTCGACTGGGACGAGCGCTCCACCTACGTGCGCCGGCCGCCCTTCTTTGAGGAGATGCCGCGCGAGCCCGAACCGCTGGAGGACATCGTCGAGGCGCGCGTGCTGGCCATCCTGGGCGACAGCGTCACCACCGACCACATCTCTCCCGCCGGCTCGATCAAGCGTGACGGCCCGGCCGCCTCGTACCTCAACGAGCACCGCGTCGAGTCGCGCGACTTCAACTCCTACGGCTCACGGCGCGGAAACCACGAGGTGATGATGCGGGGCACGTTCGCCAACATCCGCCTGCGCAACCAGCTCGCCCCGGGAACGGAGGGAGGCGTGACGACGTACCTGGGCGGCGACGGTGAGGAGCAGATGTCGATCTACGACGCGGCGATGCGGTACATCGACCAGCACGTACCGCTCATCGTGCTGGCCGGCAAGGAGTACGGCTCGGGATCGTCGCGCGACTGGGCGGCCAAGGGCACGCGCCTGCTGGGCGTCCGCGCGGTCATCGCCCAGAGCTTCGAGCGCATCCACCGCTCCAACCTGGTGGGGATGGGCGTGTTGCCGCTCCAGTTCGCCGACGGCGAGTCGGTGGAGTCAGTCGGCCTCACCGGCAAGGAGAAGTTCACGATCACGGGGATCGCCGATAGCGAGGAGGTCCCGCGACGGTTGACGGTCAAGGGCGACGACAAGGAATTCGAGGTCATCGTCCGGATCGACACGCCCAAGGAGCAGGTCTACTACCGCCACGGCGGGATCCTCCAGTACGTGCTCCGAGAGCTGCTCCATTAGATTCCTGGCCATGGCCACTCCTGAGCTGCTTCATCGGCTGCTGGTCGCCGCCGGTCCTTCGGGGCGCGAGACCGCGCCGGCCAAGGCCTGGCGCGACGGCTGCGCCGCCTTCTCCGACGACGTCCGCGTCGACGCCGTCGGCTCGTCCATGGCGCGCGTGCCGGGAACCGGCGGCGGACCGACGCTGGCCGTCATCGGCCACATCGACGAGATCGGCGTCCACGTCACCCACATCGAGGATGACGGCCACCTGCGCTTCGGCGAGGTCGGCGGCTGGGATCCAATCGTGCTGGTGGGCCAGCGCGTGACGATCGCCGCCCGCGGAGGGGACGTGCCCGGCGTCATCGGCCGCAAGCCCATCCACCTCATCAAGTCCGATGAGCGCGACAAGGCGCCGAAGATCAAGGACCTGCACATCGACATCGGCGCCAAGGACGGCGACGAGGCCAAGGAGATGGTGCGCATCGGCGACGCCGGCGTGATCGACGTCGCTCCCGTGGAGCTGCCCAACGGCCGTCTGGTGTCGCGCGCGCTGGACAACCGGATCGGGTGCTACGTCGCGGCCGAGGCGGCCCGACTGGTCGCCGCCGACGGCGGTGCTCCCGGCGATGTCGTGGCCCTCGCCGTCACTCAGGAGGAGACGAGCTTTGCCGGCTCGCGCACCAGCGCGTTCTCCTTGCAGCCCGACGTGGCGATCGTCGTCGACGTCATCTTCGCCACCGACCAGCCGGGAATCGAGCTGGGCCCGATGACCAAGCATCCGCTCGGGTCGGGCCCGGTGATAGCGCGGGGCACATCACTGCACCCGGGTGTCACCGACCTGCTCATCGACATCGCCGAGGAGCACGAGCACCCGTTCACGCTGGAGTCCCTGGGGCGCGCGACGGGCACCGACGCCGACGCCGTGCATGCCAGCCGCGCCGGCGTGCCCACCGGCATCGTCTCAGTCCCCCTGCGCTACATGCATTCCCCGGTCGAGCTGGTCTCGCTGGCTGACGTCCAGGTGGCCGCCGAGCTCATCGCCGCGTTCGCCAGGCGGCTGGAGCCCGGCATGTCGTTCGCGCGGTAGTGCCCGTGGGCGACGCCGCCGCTGGACCCGCGGCCGCCGCGCCGCTGCTGGTCCTCTTCGACATCGACGGGACCCTCGTCTGGCGCGCCTCCACCGCGCACAGCGACGCCTTGCACGAGGCGCTGCACGCCGTCCACGGCGTGGACACGCGCGGCCATCGGGCCCAGATCTCGCCGGCGGGCCGCACCGACGGGGAGATCGCGCGACTGCTGCTCCTGCAGGCGGGTGTCTCGGCCCGCGCCATCGACGACGGGGCGGTCGCAGTGCGCGAGGCGTGCTGTGAGGCCTACGCCCGGCTGTGCCCGCCGAGCCTGGCTGACAAGGTCCTACCGGGGATCCCCGAGCTGGTGGCCGGGCTGGCGCGGCGCGACGACCTGCGGCTGTCGCTGGTCACGGGCAACTACGAGCCGGTGGCGCGCCTGAAGCTGACGCGCGCGGGCCTGGGTCGCCACTTCGCTTCGGGTCAGGGCGGCTTTGGCTCGGACTCCGAGGATCGCAGCGCGCTGCCGGCGATCGCCCGCAAGCGCGCCGGCCACGACGGCGTCCCGCATCCGCGCCGGCGGACGATCGTGGTGGGCGATACTCCCCGCGACATCGCCTGCGCCCGCGCCGACGCGGTGCGGTGCATCGCCGTCACCACGGGGCCGTATGAGGCGGCGCAGCTGACGGGTGCCGACGGCGTGGCCGCCGACACCACCGAGCTGCGCGAGCTCCTCGAGGCCGCAGTCAGCGCCTAGGCCGCAGTCAGCGCCTGGGCCGCAGTCAGCGCTTAGGCGTGGGGAACTGCGCGCGCATCATGAGATCCCAGAGGCGGTCGGGCGTGATGCGCCGCTGGCCGATGAGCAGGTGCGCGCTGGGCGTCACCGCGTAGCGCGCTCTGGGCCGCTTGGCCTTGAGCGCCTTGGCGATGGTGGCGGCGACCACATCGGGCGGGCCGCCGAGCTTGGCCATCGGCCCCTTGTAGGCATCGGTGGTGGTCTTGGCGACGTGGCGGTTGAAGTCCGCGTAGGGCCCGTTGCCCTCGGCGACGGCCTCGACCGAGCCCGCCGCGACCTCGCCGAAGTTCGTCACGATCAGCCCGGGCTCGACGAGGATCACGTCGATCCCGAAGCCGCGCACCTCGAAGCGCAGGGCGTCGGAGAGCGCCTCCACGGCGTACTTGGTGGCGTGGTAGATGCCCCCGCCCGGGAACGTCAGCCGGCCCCCCATCGAGCCGATGTTGACAATCCGACCCGAGCCGCGCTCGCGCATCCCGGGCAGCACGAGCTGGCACATGCGGATGAGCCCGAACACGTTGGTGTCGAACTGCCGGCGCACCTCGTCCACCGGGACGCTCTCGACCGCGCCCGACTGGCTGTAGCCGGCGTTGTTGATGAGCACGCCAACGGCCCCCTCCGCCTCCGTCACCTGGGCGACCGCCGCGCTCATCGACGCCTCGTCGGTGACGTCGAGCGCCAGGGTGGTGGCGCCCTTGGCGGCCAGCGCGGCGATCGAGTCCGGGCGGCGAGCGGTGGCGTACACCGTGTAGCCGTCCTGAAGCAGCCGCTCGGCGGTGGCGTAACCGATCCCCGAGGAGCACCCGGTGATGAGAACCGGTTCCGTGGCCATGTGCGACGCCAGTGTCTCACGCCCGCAGCCGCCGTGCAGGAGCCGACTGGCGAACCCGCCGACCTGCCGGCACGGCCGCGGCGCCTCGGCTGACGCCCCGGGCGTTGACACCTCACGACACACACCCGGCGATCCCGTGGCGTGTGTCCTGAAACGCGAGTCATGTTGACGCCACAGAGCACGCGCCCTCGACGCGCGACCGTGTGTCCTGAGGTTTCAATGTCTCCGCCGACCGACGGCACCCCGACTCCTCGATGCCCGTCGTTGACGTGCGCCGATACCCCGCGCACGCCGCTGGGAGAGCAGTGACCTAGTTGCGGACGAGCTTCTTGTAGGTGAGGCGGTGGGGCCGATCGGCCTCGGCGCCGAGCTGCTCGTGACGGAAGCTCTCGTAGGCCTCGAAGTTGCCCTCGAACCACCGCACCTGGGAGTCCCCCTCGAACGCCAACACATGGGTGGCGATCCGGTCCAGGAACCAGCGATCGTGGGAGACGACCACGGCGCAGCCGGCGAAGGCGAGCAGCGCCTCCTCCAGCGCCCGCAGCGTGTCGGTGTCCAGGTCGTTGGTCGGCTCGTCGAGGAGCAACAGGTTGCCCCCGGTGCGCAGCAGCTTGGCCAGGTGCAGGCGGTTGCGCTCACCGCCGGACAGCTTGCCCACCTTGGTCTGCTGGTCGGTGCCCTTGAAGTTGAAGCCGGCGACGTAGGCGCGGCTGTTGACCGTACGGTTCTCGCCGAGGGTGATCTGGTCATAGCCGCCGGAGATCTCCTCCCAGACGCTCTTCTCAGGGTCCAGCGCGTCGCGTGACTGGTCGACATACGCGAGCTTGACGGTCTCGCCCAGCCGCAGCGTCCCGCTGTCGGGCTGCTCCTGGCCGGTGATCATCCGCATCAGCGTCGTCTTGCCCGCGCCGTTGGGGCCGATCACGCCGACGATCCCGCCGGGCGGCAGCTGGAAGCTGAGGTCGTCGATGAGCAGCCGGTCGCCGTAGCCCTTGCGCACGCCGTCGGCCTCGACGACGACGCCGCCGAGCCGCGGGCCGGCGGGGATGTGGATCTGGACCTCGTCCAGCTTGACGTTGCGGTCCTGGGCCAGCAGCGCCTCGTAGGCGTTCAGGCGGGCCTTGGGCTTGCCGCGCCGAGCCGACGCGTTGAGCCGCACCCATTCGAGCTCCTGAGCGATCGTGCGCTGGCGGCTGGACTCCTGGCGCTCCTCCTGCTTGAGGCGCTGCTGCTTCTGCTCCAGCCAGCCGGTGTAGTTGCCCTCATAGGGGATGCCGCGGCCACGGTCGAGCTCCAGGATCCAGCCGGCGACGTTGTCGAGGAAGTAGCGATCGTGGGTCACCGCGACGATCGTGCCCGCGTAGTCACGCAGGTAGGACTCCAGCCACCCCACCGACTCGGCGTCGAGGTGGTTGGTCGGCTCGTCAAGCAGCAGCAGGTCGGGCTGGCGCAGCAGCAGCCGGCACAGCGCGACGCGGCGTCGCTCACCGCCTGAGAGCTTGGTGACGTCGGCGTCCGATGGCGGACAGCGCAGGGCGTCCATCGCGTACTCGAGGGTGGTGTCGAGGTTCCAGCCGTCGACGGCGTCGATCTGCTCCTGCACGCGAGAGAACTCGTCGGCGGTCTCGTCGGAGTAGTTCATCGACAGGTCGTTGAAGCGGTCCAGCAGCGCGCGGATCTCCGCCACCCCGTCCTCGACGTTGCCCTTGACGTCCTTGGCCGGATCGAGCTCCGGCTCCTGGGAGAGCAGCCCGACCGTCGCCTTGGGCGCGAGCTGGGCATGGCCGTCGAACTCGGTGTCCAGCCCCGCCATGATCTTGAGCAGACTCGATTTGCCGGCGCCGTTGTAGCCCAGCACGCCGATCTTGGCGCCGGGGTAAAACGACAACGAGACGTCGGTGAGGACCTCCTTGTCGGGCGGGTAGCGCCGGGAGAGCTTGTGCGTCGTGAAGATGTACTGGGCTGACATCGTCCCCTCAGCATAGGAGGGGTCGGCTAGGATGCCCGCGGATGCGCCGCACCGTGGTCAGCGTCGTCGTGCTCGCCGCCCTTGCGCTGCTGGCGCCGCCCGCGCTGGCCACGACCCAGACGGCGAGCCGGGGCGCCGTGACCGCGACGTTCACCTTCAGCGGCCACTTCCCGAGCTACTCCCGGCTGCACCTGCGGATCGCCCAGTCGGGCTCGGTCCTCTATGACCAGCCGGTGACCTCCAAGTGGTGCGCCAGCATCTGCGGGCCCCAGGCGACCGGCGGCAAGGCGTCCTCGGTGCACGTCATCGACCTCAATGACATCGGCCAGCCGAACGTCGTGCTGGACCTCTACACCGGCGGCGCGCACTGCTGCTCGGTCGAGCAGGTGTTCACCTTTGACCCGGGGACGACGACGTACGCCATGACGCAGCGGAACTTCGGGGATCCCGGCGCGCGGATCGAGGATCTCGGCCACGACGGGCACTTCCAGTTCGTGACCGCCGATGACGCGTTCGCCTATGCCTTCACCGACTTCGCCGCCTCCGGCCTCCCCCTCCAGATCCTGACGTTCTCAGGCAGCCGCTTTGAGGATGTCACCGGCAGCTACCCGGCGCTCGTCCGCCAGGACGCGGCAAGCTGGCTGAAGGCGTTCAAGGCCATGGCCCGCGGGCACTACGCCGACAGCGTGGGGGTCATCGCCGCGTGGGCGGCCGACGAGTACCGGCTGGGGAAGCGCGCGGCGGCCAACCGGTTCCTGCACCGGCAGGCCCAGGCCGGGCATCTGCGCAGCGCCCTGGGGCGCAGCGAACCTCAGGGCCAGCGATTCGTATCGGCCCTCACGCGGTTCCTGGCCCGCCAGGGCTACTGAGGCGGGCGCCGCCCCACGCCGTCGGCCGTTACAGGCCCGCCGCGTCGCGCAGGGCCTCGGCCTTGTCGGTCTGCTCCCAGGTGAAGTCCGGATCATCGCGGCCGAAGTGACCGTAGGCGGCGGTCTTCTGGTAGATCGGGCGGTGCAGGCGCAGATACTCGCGGAAGGCGCCGGGCCGCAGGTCGAAGTGCTCGCCGATGAGCTCGAGGATCCGCCCCCGGCCGATCTTGCCCGTCCCGAACGTCTCGACCATCACGCTCACCGGGTGCGCGACGCCGATGGCGTAGGCGACCTGGACCTCGGCGCGGTCGGCCAGACCGGCGGCGACGATGTTCTTGGCCACGTAGCGGGCGGCGTAGGCGGCCGAGCGGTCGACCTTGGAGGGATCCTTGCCCGAGAACGCGCCGCCGCCGTGGCGGGCCATGCCGCCGTAGGTGTCGACGATGATCTTGCGCCCGGTCAGCCCGCAATC
>JBAQGP010000121.1:0-4259 GCA_049287845.1 Solirubrobacteraceae bacterium
TCCGGTGGGGCGGGGGATTGGTGGACTCGCCGTCGGCCGACGTCGTCCATGCATCGGCGAGATCGCGCGCATCGAGAAGGTCGAGGTAGGTCTCCACCTCGCCCTCGTTGGCCGAGCTCGCCAGCACCACGACATGTCCGCGCTCCTTGAGCGCTGCGATGAGCTCGCGCGAGCCCTCCATCGTGCGCACCTCGCCGATCAGGGAGCCGTATTCCTTCTCGTGGGCGTCGCGCAGGTCATCGCCGAGCCGCGTCTCGACGTCCTCGTCGCAGAGCGCCGTCACCACCTGATCGCCACCCATGCCGAGGTGACGGTGGATGCGCCAGATCGGCAGAACGATGTCGTGGCGGACGAACGCCCTGAACCAGGCGATGGCGTGGTGGTAGTTGGTGTCCACCAGCGTGCCATCGATATCGAGTACAGCCGTGGCCATGAGCGAGGGGTTACCCGCCCGCGCGGCGCGCAATCGCCCACCGCGATCAGTTTTTCGCCCGATGGTGCGGGGTAGCGATGGCCACACACGCTGTCGCGCGGTCCGATATCGAGTCCGCGTGCGACGCACATCGAGTTTGGGAGGGAACCGATGGCACAAGATGAACGTCCCGTCGCCGAGCTGCTCAGAGAGCTGTCGGAGCAGACCTCGACACTCGTGCACCAGGAACTGGAGCTCGCCAAGCTCGAGCTGACGCAGAAGGGCAAGCGGGCCGGCATCGGGGCAGGCATGTTCGGCGGGGCGGGCCTGGCGGGCATGTACGCCGTCGGAGCCCTCACCGCGGCCGTCGTCCTGCTCCTGGCAACGGCGATGGCGGGCTGGCTCGCCGCGCTGGTGGTGGCCGCCGTCTACGGCGCGGTTGCCGGAGGCCTGGCGCTGGCCGGGCGCTCGCAGGTGCAGCAGGCGACGCCGCCTGTGCCCGAACAAGCATCCGAAAGCGTGAAGGAGGACGTGCGATGGGCGAAAGCCAAGGCCCAGCAGGCGAGAAGGTAGACACGGAGGACCCGCGCACCCCTGAGCAGGTCCGCGAGGAGATCGAGCGCACGCGGGCCGAGCTGGGCGAAACCGTCGCCCAGCTGGCCGCGAAGACCGACGTCAAGGCGCAGGCTCACCGGGCGGTCGACACCGCCAAGACGACAGTTGCGAACAAGGCCGGCCAGGTCAAGGACACCGTGTCGACCAAGACGGACGCGATCGCCGAGTCAGCCCGAGGGGCGATGCCCCCGTCCGCCGACGTGGCACGACAGCAGTTGGTGAGCCGCGCCCAGGACCACCGGCTGGCGCTGATTGCCGTCGTGGCGTTCGGCGCGGGCCTCCTCATCGGGAAGCGGCGAGCCTGATGGCGCTCATCTTCCGCCCGGTCGGGCTGCTCAGCGGCATCCTGGCCGGGATCATCGGGAAGAAGATCTTCGAGCTCGTGTGGCGATTGATCGACGATGAAGATGCGCCCGAACCCAAATACCGCGAGATCGCCATCGGCAAGCTCGTCGTGGCGCTGTTCCTCGAAGGGGCGATCTTCGGAGTCCTGCGCGGGCTGGCCGACCACGGCGCCAGGCATGCCTTCGCCCGATTGACCGGCGAGTGGCCGGGTCAAGAGCGCCCCGATCAGGACGACTGAAAACCCACTCGCGACCCGCGGGCGCCCCACATCGAGAGGTTTGCGCCGCAGGGATCGGGTAGCAGCCCGCAGACCACGAGCTTTGGAGGCCGCCCGATGAAGGCAGTGACATTTCACGGCAAGCGCGACGTCCGCGTCGACACCGTGCCCGACCCGCAGATCGAGCAGTCCACCGATGCGATCATCAAGGTCACCTCGACCGGCATCTGCGGCTCAGACCTGCATCTCTACGAGGTCATGGGCGCGTTCATGGACGAGGGCGACATCCTGGGGCACGAGCCGATGGGAATCGTGCAGGAGGTCGGCGCCGACGTGGCCCACATCAAAGCCGGCGACCGCGTCGTGGTCCCGTTCAACATCTCCTGCGGACACTGCTACATGTGCGACCAGCAGCTCTTCTCCCAATGCGAGACGACACAGGTGCGCGAGCAGAACAAGGGGGCCGCGCTGCTGGGCTATACCAAGCTCTACGGTCAGGTGCCCGGCGGGCAGGCCGAGTACCTGCGCGTCCCCCAGGCTCAGTTCGGACCCATCAAGGTGCCCGAGGGCCCGCCCGACGAACGCTACGTGTACCTCTCAGACGTGCTGCCCACCGCGTGGCAGGCGGTGCAGTACGCCGCCGTCCCTGACGGGGGAACCGTCGCCGTGTACGGGCTGGGGCCGATCGGGCAGATGAGCGCCCGGATCGCGCGGCATCAGGGGGCCGGACGGGTCTTCGGCGTCGACCTGGTCTCCGAGCGCCTCGAGATGGCCACGCGGCACGGCATCGAGCCTGTCGACGCCCGTGACGGCGATCCGGCCGAGGCGCTGCGCCAACGCACCGACGGGCGCGGCCCTGACTCCGTCATCGACGCCGTCGGCATGGAGGCACACGGCTCGCCCATGGGCAAGCTCGCCCATCAGATCGCCGGCATGCTGCCCGACCCGGTGACCCGCCTCATGATGGAGAAGGCCGGCATCGATCGCCTCAGCGTGCTGCACAACGCCATCGACGCCGTGCGCCGCGGCGGGACGATCTCCCTCAGCGGCGTCTACGGCGGCGCCGCCGATCCGATGCCGATGATGGATCTCTTTGACAAGCAGATCCAGCTGCGGATGGGCCAGGCGAACGTGAAGCGCTGGGTCGACGACATCATCCCCCTGCTGGAGGACGACACCGACCCCCTCGGCGTCGAGGATCTCGCCACCCACAAGCTCCCGCTGGACCAGGCCCCGCACGCCTACGAGATCTTCCAGCGCAAGCAGGAGGGCGCCATCAAGATCCTGCTGCAGCCCTAGGCCGAGCCGTGCGTGTACGGGGGCCCCTGGCCGACAGCTACAGCGCCGCGGTGGCGCTGGTCGTCTTCGCGCTCGTTCCGTATCTGGCACTGACCAGCGCCGTCACGCCCTTGGCCGGCATCATCGCCCGGCAGGTGGGGCTCAGTCCCCAGGCGTTGCAGTTGACCGACGGTATGGCCAACGCGGGCTACGCGTTCGGCACCGTGATCGCGGTTCAGTTCGCCGTCCATCTGCGGGGCCGGCGGATGCTCATCATCTACGCGACCCTGTTCTTGATCGGATCCGTGCTGGCCGCGCTGGCTCCGGCGCCCGGGCTGTTCGTCGCCGGGCGAGTCCTTCAGGGAACCTGCACCAGCCTGATGCTCATCGCGGCGGTCCCCGCCCTGGTCGTCGGCTGGTCGGTGAAGAAGATGCCGGTCACCGCCATCGTCATGAACATGTGCGTCTTCGGGGCCGTGGCGGTGGGCCCGGTCATCGGGGGAGTCCAGGCCGGCGCCGGCGACTGGCGTCCGCTCTTCTGGGTCGTCGCTGGACTGGGCGGGCTCGCGCTCGTGTTCGCACTGCTCACCTTCGAGGACGAGGAGCCCCAGGATCCCAGCGCGCCCTGGGACTGGGTGGCGATGATCCTGGCGGGCGGTGGATGTGCGGCGGCATTCTTCGGCGCGTCGGAGCTGACCACGCATCCGTTCACGAGCGTCATCGCTCTGGTCCCCCTGCTCTGCGGCACCGCGGCCATCGTCCTGCTGGTGGTCCACCAATCGCTGGTCAAGAGACCGCTCATGCCGGTGCGCCAGCTGGGCACGACGATGCCGGTCGCCGCCATCGTCGTGGCCATGAGTGCTGGTGCGGCGTCGGTCGCCGTCATCGGGATCGCGCAAACGGCCCTGCAGAAGCAGGGCGGCCCGGTCCACATCGCCATGCTGTTCTGGCCGGAGTTCGGCGGCGCCGTGGTCACCGCCTTCCTGCTCGGCGCGATCTTTCGCACCCGATACATCCCGCTGCTCGCCTTCAGCGGGATGCTGCTGCTCGCAGGCGGTGCCGCGGTCCTGCACGGCGTGGCGAGCGGGCCGCACGCGGTCGTCCTGGTCGGCTCAGGTCTGGTGGGGCTCGGGGTCGGCGCCTCGGTCTCCCCCGCCCTCTTCATCTGCGGGTTCTCCATCGCCTCCACGCAGATCCAGCGCGTCTTCGCGCTGATCGAGCTGCTGCGCGGGGTCGCGGCGTTCATGATCGCCCCCGTGCTGCTTCATCTGGCGATGACGGTGGCCAGGACCCCCGCCGCCGGGACCCCCGTCGCGATCTGGGTCGGCCTCGGGCTGGCCGCCGGCGGAGCGATCGTCTCGGCCTGCGTCTTCTTGCTGGGCGGGGCTCGCC
>JBAQGP010000122.1:0-2740 GCA_049287845.1 Solirubrobacteraceae bacterium
GGGGTCGATGCCGGCCTGCGCCGCCAGCTCGTCGCGGGCGACGCTGGCCAGCCGGTCGTGCATCTCCAGCCACGCCGCGCGCAGGGCGGGCGTGCTGTCGATCATCCCCAGAAACAGCGGGATGAACTGGATGAGCTCGTCCGGAGCCTGGTCAAAGCGCTCCATGTCCTCCCTGATCGCGCGCACCACAGCGGCGGTCGGGGATTCGCCGGGCCCGCGTTCGCGCAGCGCCCGGGCCATTCGCTGCACCGCCTCGTCAGCGGTATCGAGGACCAGCGACTCCTTGGTGGGGAAGTAGTTGTAGACCGTCTTCTCCGAGACGCCGACGCGGTCGGCGACCTCCGAAACCTTCACGTTGTCAAAGCCCCGGGTGGCGAACATCGTCGTGGCCGCGTCGGAGATGAGCTGCCGGGTCATGCGTCGCTTGCGCTCACGCAGTCCTTCGCCGGGGTGGCGACTGCGGTGCCAGGCCTCCTGCGCCCGGCGCGCCGTCCGCATGATCTGGGCGATCTTCTCGCCCATCTCGTCGGAGATGAGCCGGTCCAGCAGTTCCTCGCCGGCTGTGTCAGCCAGCGCCTCGTCGTCGCGCTCGGACGCTACGTGCTCGTTGTCCATGTCTCTGCAGTCACGCGGGGTGGTCCGTGCCCCGAGTCTACCCCGGAACTTCACTTGCAGAAATCTTTCAGTCTCTGTACTTTTACGGCCTATGACAGAAAATGCCATTCACACCGAGGACCTGACGAAGCGCTTTGGCGACTTCACCGCCGTCGAGAACCTCTCCCTGGAGGTCCGGGACGGCACCGTGGTCTCGCTGCTGGGCCCCAATGGGGCCGGCAAGACGACCATCGTTCGGATGCTGGCCACGCTCCTGCGTCCGGATTCCGGCCATGCCCGGGTCGGGGGATACGACGTCGTCAGCGACGCGGCGCGCGTGCGCGAGCTCATCTCGCTGACGGGTCAGTTCGCGGCGCTGGACAAGAACCTGACGGCCCGGGAGAACCTGGTCCTCATGGCGCGCCTGCGCGGTCGCAACCTGCGCGCCGGCCGGGCCATGGCCGACCAGCTCATCGACCGCTTCGACATCGGCGCCTTCCGCGACCGCCTGGTCAAGAACCTCTCCGGCGGCGAGAGGCGCCGCGTGGACCTGGCCGCCGGCCTCATCGACACCCCGCACGTGCTCGTCCTGGACGAGCCCACGACGGGGCTCGATCCCCGCAGCCGCCAGGTGGTGTGGTCCACGATCCGCCAGCTCGTCGGGGACGGCGTAACCCTCCTGCTCACCACGCAGTACCTGGAGGAGGCCGACGCCCTGGCCGACCGCGTCGTCCTCATCGATCGTGGCATCGAGGTCGCCGCCGGGACCCCGGCGCAGCTCAAGGCCCAGGTGGGCGAGCAGCGCGTCGACATCGTCGCCGCCGACTCCACTGCCTTCACTGAGCTTTGCGACGTGTTGTGGGAGCACTTCGAGGTCACGCCCGCCCCGGAGCTGCGCACGATCTCCATCCCCGCGCCCGACGAGGTGGCAGATCTGGCCCGGATCGCCGGCGCTGTGGACGAGTCCGGGATCAGCGTCGACGAGGTGGCGCTGCGCCGGCCGACCCTCGACGACGCGTTCCTGGCCCTCACCGGCCACGCCGTCCACGAGCAGACCCCCGAAATGCAGGAGGCCGCGGTATGACCGCCGCCGTCCCCGTTCGCGCCGCTCAGCTGCCCACGGGCCCGCTGGGCTTTGCCCGCGACACGATGCTGCTCACTGGGCGCAGCCTGCGCGCGATCCCCCGCGTTCCCGAGCGCCTGCTCGACGTGACCATCCAGCCGATCGTCTTCATCCTGCTCTTCCTCTACGTGTTCGGCTCCGCCATCCACGTGCCGGGGGTCAGCTACAAGGACTACATGTTCCCGGGGATCATCGGCCAGTCGCTGGCGTTCGGGATCATCGGCGCGGGCGTCGCCACCTCCAACGACATGACCGAGGGCGTGATCGATCGCTTCCGCTCGATGCCCGTCAGTCGCTTGTCGATCATCTCCGGTCAGGTGATGGGCCAGTTCTGCGAGCAGGTGCTGGGCATGGTCATCGTCGTCGGCTTCGGCCTGGCCCTCGGCTGGAACCCGCAGCTGACCTTCGCCCACGGCCTCGAGCTGGCGGGCCTGATGGTCCTGGGGATGTTCGCCTTCACGTGGGCGGGCGTCCTCTTCGGGATGCTCGTACGCTCGCCCGACGCCATGCAGGGCGTCGGCTTCATCGTGATCTTCCCGCTCAGCTTCCTGGCGGGGACCTTTGTGCCCATCGCCGGGATGGATGCCATCCCGCGGGCGATCGCCGATTGGGACCCGATCTCGGCGCTGGTCGCCAGCGTTCGGGGGCTGACCACCCCCGGCGCCCACGCGGGCGGCTCCTGGCAGCTGGACCACCCCGAGCTGGCGATGGCCCTGTGGTGCGTGGTCCTGATGGCGATCTGCGTCCCGCTCGCGCTGAGACGGTTTAACCGTACCCTTGCCGCGTGACCTACTCGATCGTCGCCCGCGACCCCGCCACCGGTGAGCTGGGGGTCGCGGTCCAGTCGCATTGGTTCAGCGTCGGGCCCATCGTCCCGTGGGCCCGGCCAGGCGTCGGGGCGGTGGCCACGCAGGCGAACGCCGAGGTGGCCTACGGGCCGCGAGCGCTCGACCTGCTGGCGAGGGGGATGTCGGCGCCGGGCGCGCTGGAGCGCCTGCTCGCCGACGACCCGCTGGCCGCATC
>JBAQGP010000123.1:0-1920 GCA_049287845.1 Solirubrobacteraceae bacterium
TCGCCGCCCAGCGCGCGGCGGAGGCTGGCCGTCACGCGGGCGGGCAGCGCATTGCGGAGGTATGTGCGCTCGGTGTCGAGTGATCGCCGATCTCCCAGGCGTCGGACCAGCGCCTTGGAGATGCCCTCGAAGTAGCAGCGGCGCAGGAGGTAGCGCACGGTCGCCCGAGCGGCCGGCACGTGATGGTCGATCTCGGCGCCACTGACCAGGGCGATCCGCGCATCGGGGACCGCGCGAGACGCGCGCAGGCAGAACTCGGTCTCCTCGCAGCCGAGCGGGAGGCTGCCGAGACGTCCGATCGCGGGGTTGAACATGCCCACACTCCGGAACACCTCGGCACGAAATGCCATGTTGCAGCCAAGCGGGTTGCGCACCGTGCCGGCCTCGGGCAGCCCGGTGTATGAGCACCCCACGACCCACAGAAACTCGGGCGGGAACCACTCCGGTGGAGGCTCCGCCCAGAGCGGCCGTGCATGGCCGCCGGCACCGATCACCGCCGGATCATCGAACGCGGAGAGCAGGCGCGCCAGCCACTGGTCGTGGGCGATCGCGTCGTCATCGATGAAGACGATGTAGTCACCCCGGCTACGGGCGATGGCCGTGTTGCGGGCCGACGACAGCCCGCGTGCGTCCGGGTTGGCGACGATCTCCACCTTCTCGGGTACACGTGCCCGGAGATCCGTTCTCAGCTCGTCGTTGTGGTCGACCACGATGACGAGCTGAGCGGGCGGAGGCTCTTGACTCAGGACCGACTGGACGCAGGCAACGGTCTGCTCGAGCCGGGCGGAGGAAAATGCGCAGACCACCACCGTGGCCTGTGTTGCGTCGGCCCTCGCCCTGGCCTCCGTGGTCTGGGTGTGTGTCTCCAATTGACTGCTGACCCCCGACGGGCGCGAACCGTTAACAGTTCGTTGGCCCTCTCGGCATCTTATAGCATCACGAGGAATGCTGCGAGGCTTCGGGCGCGTTGTGTGCCGCCGTCACGGTGTGACATGGATGGTGACGGTGGCGCTACTGATGGTGTCGACCGCTGGGTGCGGTGGCGAGTCCGCGAGGACACGATCGTCGGCGCCGGCCCCGGGCCAGGCGTCGTCGAGCGTCACGACCTCCTCCTCCGGCACCGTCAGGGCTCGAGTGTCGCGGATCGCCGTCATTGTGCTCGAGAACAAGGAGGACAAACAGATCATCGGCCGTCCCGGGGCGCCGTATCTCAACGCCTTGGCGGCCCAGAGCGCAGTCGCTGCCAACTACTACGCGATCACCCACCCGTCGCTCCCCAACTACCTAGCCCTCACCGCCGGTTCCACGCTCGGGTTCAGCGGGAGCGACTGTGGCACGTGTTCTGTCTCACATCGCAACCTCGTCGATCAACTCGAGGCAGCCGGCATCTCCTGGAAAGTGTACGTGGAGGGTCTGCCGTCACTGTGTTCGTCCGCGGCGACGGCGGGAGAATATGTCCGGCGCCACGATCCGTTCATGTACTACCGCGATGTGGCCGACAACCCGGCGCGGTGCCGGTCGATCGTGCCGATGACCACGCTCACAGGCGATCTGGCCAGCCACTCGCTTCCCAGGTTCTCGTGGCTGGTTCCCAATATCTGTCACGACATGCATTCATGCGGTACGTACACCGGGGATCGGTACCTGCGCGCGCTGGTGCCACGGGTACTGGCCGGGCTCGGGCCGTCAGGCCTGCTGTTCGTGACGTTCGACGAGGGGGACACCAACGCGGGTTGTTGCGGCGTCGCCAAGGGCGGGCACATTCTCACCCTGGTCGCCGGCCAAGGCGCGCGAGCGGGAGTCCGATCGATGACCCCATACGACCATTACTCGCTGCTCCGCACGATTGAGGATCTCCTGGGGCTCCCGAGACTCGGCGGTGCCGCGTTGCCTTCAACACGGCCGATGACCGATCTGCTT
>JBAQGP010000124.1:0-1839 GCA_049287845.1 Solirubrobacteraceae bacterium
CCCCGCGGGCGTCCGCCACGGGATGGCGCGCCCGCCGGGCCGGGGCGGCGAGATCACCGGCGTGGATGCCGCCTGGACGCTCACTGGGCCGCCACCCCCGCGGCGCCCGTGCGCTGCAGCGCCGCCGGGCGGCGCAGGCGCAGGCTGAACAGGCCCTCGGGCGTGAGCAGGAGCACGAGCACCACGACGACGAACGGCAGCCAGTCCGCCGCCTGCGGGTTGATGGCCGAGGTGGCGAGCTGGCTGAGCAACCCGAGCAGCAGCCCGCCGCCCATCGCCGACAGCGGCCAGCGGGTCCCGCCGATCATCAGCGCCACGAACCCCGAGATGCCGTAGGTGTCACCGAGGTAGGGGTTGGCGAACGTCAGTGGGCCGATGAGGATGCCCGCCACCCCCGCGAACACGCCGGCGAGCGCGAAGGCCGCGATGGCGTAGGCCTGCGTGTTGGCCCCGATCGCCGAGGCCATCTCGGGATCCTCGGCGATGGCCACGCCCAGCCGGCCGAATGCGGTGAGTCGCCGGGTCAGCTCGAAGGCGGCGGCCAGCGCCAGCGCGACGAAGAACCCGACGAACTCCTGGACGGTGATGTGCGCCGAGCCGATGTGGATGCTCGAGTTCTTGAGCAGCGCCGGGAAGGCCCGTGAGGTCGGTCCCCAGATGATCGCGGCCAGGTTCTCCAGCACCAGCGCCACCCCCAGCGTGCTCACCAGCCAGGCGAAGGAGAAGCGGTTGAAGGCGAGCACGGGACGCACCGCGATCAGGTAGACGAGCACCCCGGCCACCGCGGAGCCGCCGATCCCGATCACGGCGGCGGGCAGCGCGGGCACCCCGCCGCGGGCCAGCGCGGCGGTGAGCATGATCGCCACCATCAGCAGCTGGCCCTCGGCGAAGTTGATCACCCTCGTCACGTAGAACGCGATCGAGAAGCCCATCCCGACCAGGCCGTAGACCGCCCCGATCGCCAGCCCTGAGAGGATGACCTGCACGCGGTCAGCCCGCCGACGCCGCGAGCGTCAATCGGCTCTGGTCGCCGGGACGCAGCGACAGCTCGGCGATGTGCAGGGTGTCATCAAAGCGCTGGCTGGGGAAGCGGTCCCACATCTGCAGGGCATGGAAGGGCACCATCCGCTCCGCGCGCTCATCCACCGCGGTGAACATCTCCTCGGTGAGGAGCAGGCCCTTCTCCAGGCTGCCCATGCCGTAGCCGATCGGGACGTAGCGCCCGTCGCCGCGGCCGGTGACGTTCTCGTACACGTACATGTTGTCGCCCGCCATCAGCCAGCGGCCGTCGTGCTCGTTCTCGATAGTCACGTACTGCGAGCCGTCGGTGTGGGTCTCGAACGCGGGGTGGGCGATGATCCCTGGCCGCAGCTCGGCCTTGCCGTCGGTGAGTGTCAGCTTCCCGTCCTTCATGCGCTGCACCAGTGACATGACCAGGTCGGGATCGGTGGCGGAGGTGATGAACTGCAGGCGGTCCGGCAGGCCCTTGGCCCAGAGGTAGTGGCTGATCTCGCGGTGCTGGATGAACACGTGGGCGTTGGGGAACAGGTCGACGCCGCCCGCGTGGTCGAAGTGGTTGTGGGTGAGGATGACCGTGTCGACGTCGTCGGGGTCAAAGCCCAGGCGGCCGAGGACGACCTTGGGCGGCTGCCAGTGCGACACGCCGAAGTTCGTGGCCAGCACCTCGCCGTAGTCGGCCATGTTGAACCCGGAGTCCACGACGATGAGGTGGTCGTCTGACTGAAGCACGGCGTAGCAGTAGGGCAGGACCGTGTTGCCCTCGTTGCGGGCTCCGTAGAGGATCCAGGAGACCGGGTACTCCTCTACGCGCGCGTATTC
>JBAQGP010000125.1:0-5987 GCA_049287845.1 Solirubrobacteraceae bacterium
CTACCCGGCGGAGACGAAGGCCAGCACCCGGCTGGGGCTGCCGGTCCCGCCCACCAGGCGCAGCGGGCACACCACCAGCATCGCCCCGGCGATGGGGAGCTGGTCGAGGTTGGCCAGCTGCGTGAGCCCGAGCTTGCCCGACCCCAGCAGGAGGTTGTGCAGCGGGAACGGCGGGTCCATGCCACCCGCCGAGCCGGCGTCGATGCCCACGGTCTCAGTCCCGAAGCCCGCGATTGCGCGCTCGGTGGCGAGCCAGCGCGAGGCCTCCACGTCGGGCCCCGGGGTCTGCGGCCCGTCGTCGCCGACGTTGAGGAACAGGTCCTGGTCATGCGCGCGCGAGCCCCACCCGGTGCGCAGCAGCACCCAGGCGCCGTCGGGGATGCGCCCGTTCTCAGACTCCCACGCCTCCAGGTCGGCCACGGTGAGCAGGTAGTTGCCACCGGCCGCCTCGGTCTCGGCGGTCTTCTCGATCACGCACGCCGGACCGACGAGCGTCTGGGCCGGGATCGAGCCGATGTCGGCGCCGTCCCTGCCCGTGACCCAGTGAATGGGCGCGTCGACGTGGGTGCCCACGTGCTCGCCGATCGTGAGCGTGTACCACGCCCAGGCGGGGCCGCGGTCGTCGTACTTGGAGATCTCCTCCCGGCTCAGGCCCGGGGTGTTGGCAAAGGGCGGGGGCAGCTGAATCACCGGCGTGGTCTCACTCAGGGGCTGGGTGAGGTCGACGACCTGTACCGCTCCGGAGGCGAGCCCGTCGAGCAGCGCGGAGACCTGGCTGGCTTGGGTGCTGGACATGGCGCTCTCCTTGTCGTGATGTCGTGATGTCGTGATGGGGGGCTGGGCGTCGGGGCTGATGCGGTCAGCCGGCGCGGAACGCTTCCGACAGCCATTCTGCACAGATGGTGGGGTTCACCTTGGCGTCGAGCACGAGCGGGCGCGGCTCTGACTCGGCCAGCCAGGTGTCGACCACGTCGAGGTCCTCGGTGCGGCGGACGGTGCTCGCCAGCGCGCCGCTGGCGCGCGCGATCGCGGCCAGGTCGGCATCGGGGAACTGCACCAGCGAGACGTCGTGACCCATGGGGGCGAAGTGGTGGACCTCCGCGCCATAGGCGCGGTCGTCATAGATGAGCACGAGCAGCTTGAGTCCGAGGCGGGCCGCCGTCTCGATCTCGGCCAGAGCCATGAACGCGCCGCCGTCGCCGATCGCCGCCACGGTGGGGCGGTCAGGCCGGGCGATGGCGGCGCCGATGGCGTTGCCCAGCCCCAGCCCCACGGACTGAAAGCCGTTGGGGAACACCCAGGCGCGGGCGTCGGGGACCGACAGGAACATCGCCGGGTAGCCGAGGAAGTGCCCGGAGTCCACCGCCACCGCCTTCTGCGCGGGCAGCCGGCTCTCCAGCGCCATCGACAGCGTGCGGGGATCGATCCACTCGCCGGTGGAGGCATCGTCGTAGGGGTCGGCGGGCCAGCCGTTGGCGGCGATGTCGCGCGCCATCTCCTCGGTGCGCCAGCCGGTGGCGTGGTGGCCGTGGCGCTCGAGCTCCTCGGCCAGCCGCCGCGCCCCGGCGGCGGCGTCGCCCAGCATGGTGAGATCCGCCGGGCGGTTGAGCCCGAACGCGCGCGCCTCGATGTCGATCTGGGCGACCTTGGCGCTCGCGGAGATGAGCTGGCCGTGGCGTGTGGTCCAATCGTTGACCGACGCGCCCGCGACGAGCACCGCGTCGGCCTGGGGCAGAAGCTGGGCGGCAAACGGCGAGGCAAAGCCCCCGGAGATGCCGAGCGCGTAGGGCAGACCGGCGAACAGCCCGTTGGCCGGGGCCGAGGTGGCCAGCAGCGCGCCGGTGATCGCGCCCAGGCGTTCGAGCTCGTCGCGGGCGCCGGCGAGCACCGCTCCCCGCCCCGCGATGATCACCGGCCGCTGCGCCCTCTGCAGCAGGGCGGCGATCGCCGCGATCGACTGCGCGGACGGATCAGGGGTGGAGAGGGCCGGCAGCAGCGGCTGGCTGGGCTCGAGGGCGACGGGCGCCTGGGGCTGGATGTCGATCGGCAGCATCAGCACCACCGGGCGGCGCTCGATCACCGCGCGCTGGTAAGCGCGCTGGGCGTCGTCGGCGGCGGAGGCAGCGCTCTGCACCCGGTCGGCCGCCGCGCCCACGGCCTCAGCCAGGCCCGACTGGTCGATGCGGAAGTTGGAGGTGAGCGCCGCGGCGGGCGACTCCCCGGCGAGCACCAGCAGCGGTGTGCGGCTCTTGACCGCCTCGGTGAGCCCGGTGACCGCGTTGGTCAGCCCGGGGCCCTGGTGCACGCTGCACATCCCGACGTTGCCGCTCACGCGCGCGTAGCCGTCGGCCATGCAGATGGCTCCGTCCTCGCGCCGGGCGTGGTGAAAGCGGGCCCCGCGCGAGCACAGCGCGTTGGTGACGACGAGATTGCCGGAACCCAGCACCCCGAAGGCGTCGGTCACGCCGGTGGCAGCCAGGGTCCGGCCCACAACGTCGGCCACCGACTGCGGCTTCTGGACGGCGATGCCCGTGCTCACCTGACGCCCCTGGTCACCTGGAGTGCGCCCTCCTCATGAGCTCCCGATCCTACTTGCGGCCTGCAATCGGCGTCCAGCGGCCAGCGCGCAGTGTTTGCCGAGGGTCAAGAGCGGTCATAGAAGGGGAGGCGATGACTACCGAGCACGATCCCCCCGACCGGCTGGCTCCCCAGAGCCTCCCGCCAGAGCCGGAGCCAGAGGCCGGGTCCGAACTCGAGCCGCAGCCCGAACCCCAGCCCGAGGCGGCGGCCGCCGACGACGCCGCCCGCCGGGACTCCCACAACATGCTCCCCGGGCGCGAGCGGCGGCGCTCAGGCTTTGAGCGCCTCATCGTGCGGCTCATCGCGACCTGCGGGATCGTCGGGATCGGCGTCGCCATCGCCGCCATCATGGTCTCCAGCAAGTCCCAGGGGTGGGTGGTGGGCCTGGTCGTCTCGATCGTCAGCGTGGTGCTCGCCGCCGTGCTCTGGTCCTCGCGCCAGCTCTAGGCGCCAATCCGCTGATCGCGGAGTAGGTGCCGGTGCGCCCGGTATCCGCCGGGTGTCTCGTACGGATGGGCATGTACCATCGCACCTGGAACTGGCAGCAGGTGACCGGGACCATGTCTTGGAGACGCAAATGGGCAGGGCGCACGCGGGATGAGCTATTGATGACTGGCGCTGCGCGCACGCTCGCTGTGGGAGCACGGGCGTCGTGAGCACTGAGGCCTCGCCGCACAGCCTGCGCGAGTTCCTGGCGTCGACCGGTGAAATCGGCCAGGACATGCTCGACGTCGATTGGGCGGCGACGCCCCTCGGGCCAATCGAGGACTGGTCCAACGCGCTGGTCACCGTCGTCCGCGTGATGCTGACCTCGCGATTCGCCATGTGGATGGCGTGGGGCCCGGAGCTGACCTTTTTGTGCAACGGCGCCTACCGGCGCGACACACTGGGCCAGAAGTACCCGTGGGCCCTCGGCCGCCCCGCCCAGGAGGTGTGGGCCGAGATCTGGCCCGAGATCGGGCCGCGGATCGAGGCCGTGCTGCGCACCGGCGAGTCGACCTGGGACGAGGCGCTCATGCTCATCCTGCAGCGCAGTGGCTACCCCGAGGAGACCTACCACACGTTCTCCTACAGCCCGCTGGCCGACGATGATGGCCCGACAGCCGGCATGCTGTGCGTGGTCAGCGAGGACACGCGGCGGGTCCTCACCCAGCGCCGGATGGGCACCCTGCGCGAGCTGGGCTCGGCCTCCGCAGGGGTACATGAGGAACGCGAGTTCCTGGAGGCGGCGTGCGAGGTGCTCGCCGCCAATCTGCGCTCACTGCCCTTTACGCTGATCTACCTGTTTGACGGAGGCGAGGCGCGCCTGGCCGGCTCCAGCGGGATCACGGCCGGCCATCGGGCCGCGCCCGCGGTCATGAAGATCGACGACGCCGACGCGCCGTGGCCGGTGCGCGAGATGGCCCTGGGTCTCGGGACACTGGTCCCGCTCGAGCGCGAGGAGGTGGGCGAGCTTCCCACCGGCGCCTGGGACGAGCCGCCCGTGCGCGCCATGGTGCTGCCGATCGCCCAGCCGGGGCATGCGGAGCCCTACGGATTCTTCGTGGCCGGGCTCAACCGCTATGCCGATCTGGACACGGAGTACCGCGCGTTCGTCGAGCTCGTCGCCCAGCACCTGTCCGCCGGCTTGGCGGCGGCCCGCACCTATGAGGCCGAGCGGCGCCGGTCGGCTCAGCTCGAGGAGCTGGACCGGGCCAAGACCGCGTTTTTCTCCAACGTCAGCCACGAGTTCCGCACGCCGCTGACGCTGATGCTCGGCCCGCTCCAGGACGCGCTCGGCGAGCCCGGCGGGCTGTCGTCGGACCGGCTCGAGATGGTGCACCGCAACGCCATCCGCCTGCTCAAGCTGGTCAACGGGCTGCTGGACTACTCCCGCGCCGAGGCCGGGCGCATGCGCGCCGAGTTCCGCCCCACCGATGTCGCCAAGCTCACCGCTGACCTGGCGGGAACGTTCCGAGAAGCGAGCGACCGCGGCGGGGTCGAACTGATCGTCGACTGCGAGCCTCCGGCCAAGCCGGTCTACCTGGACCGCGATCTGTGGGAGCGGATCGTCCTCAATCTCATCTCCAACGCGTTCAAGGCCACACTGGAGGGCTCGATCGAGGTCCGGCTGCGCACCGTCGAGGGGCACGTCCGCCTGTCGGTGCGCGACACCGGCATGGGGATCGAGCCGGAGGAGATGGAACGCCTGTTCCAGCGTTTTCACCGCGCGCGCAGCGTGGCGCGCAGCTACGAGGGCACGGGCATCGGGCTGGCGCTGGTCAAGGAGCTCACCGAGCTGCACGGCGGCGAGGTGGCGGTCTCCAGCACCGTCGGCGTCGGCTCGGAGTTCACCGTCACCCTCCCGTTCGGCACCTCGCATCTGCCCGCGGACCAGGTGTATGCCGAAAGCCTGGAGCCGGCCGCGTCGATCGCGGGCCTGTTCGTGGAGGAGGCGATGAGCTGGATCGAGGAGCCGGGTGACCACCTCACCCCGGGCGTTTACCCGGGCGTGCCCGGCCGCGCAACGGCGGAGGGCCGGCCGCGGGTGCTCATCGCCGATGACAACCCCGACCTGCGCCGCTACCTGACCACGCTGCTCTCGGGGCAGTTCGACGTTGAGGAGGTGAGCGATGGCGACGCCGCCCTGCGCGTCATCGCCGAGCGGCGGCCCGACCTGCTCATCTCCGACGTGATGATGCCCGGGCGCGACGGCTACGAGGTGCTCGAGGCGGTGCGCTCATCGCCGGAGACCAAGGACCTGCCGATCATCCTGCTCTCCGCCCGCGCCGGGGAGGAGGCCGCGATCGAGGGCCTCGTGGCCGGCGCCGATGATTACCTGCCCAAGCCGTTCTCCGGCCGCGAGCTGCTGGCGCGCGTGCGCGCCCACCTGGACCTGTCAGCCCTGCGCCTCGAGGCCGCGGCCGAACTGCGCGCCGAGCAGTGGCGGCTGGAGCAGACCATCCAGCAGATGCCCGCGGGGGTGATGCTGGCCGAGGCACCATCGCGCCAGATCGTGCTCTCCAACCGGCAGGCCGCCGAGATCCTCGGCCACGGGATCATGCCCCTCGCGTCGGGCGACTACGACGGCTACCAGCTGCTCACCCTCCAACGCGAGCGCCTCAAGCGCGACGAGGGGCCGCTGGCCCGCGCCATGCTCTCCGGCGAGGTCGTCGAGGACCAGGACATGCTCTATGTCAGGGGGGACGGCCGCACGATCGTCGTGCGCATCAGCGCCGCGCCTGTTCGTGACGAGGGGGGCGAGGTCGTCGGCGGCGTGCTGGTGTTCCAGGATGTCTCTGAGCGCGTCCGCAGCGAGCGGCTGCTCGGCGGCCAGCGCGACATCCTGGCCCTGATCGCCAGTGGGGTGTCGCTGCAGCGGGTGCTGGAGTCGATCGTGCACTGCGTGGAGGAGCTGTCGGAGTCGC
>JBAQGP010000126.1:0-2932 GCA_049287845.1 Solirubrobacteraceae bacterium
CTTCTCGCAGGCTCAAGCGCGGTAGGCACCTCCGAGCGCCGTCGACGAGTCTGGACAGCCGCGTTCAGGCGGGGCCCGGGGCTACGTCTCGGGGCCCGTCTGAGACTGCTGGATCCACGCAAACGGAGCAGGCCTGACCTACCGACGACACGGCTCCCCTTTGATCGAGCAGCAGCAGCCAGCCCGAGATCGTCGATCTCCGATGGACGTTGGTCTGTGAGACAGTCAGACCTCTGACGCCCGTACCTCGCGAGCCTCCTCAGCGTCCGGTCAGCGATCGTCTACCGGGCACGAGCATCAGGCGTCAGGGGGTTCTGGACCCAGGAGCGTTGCGCCGGGATCACCGATGGGCTCTAGCCGCAGCGACTGGGGGGGTCCCCGCGGCCGCTGACGGTGATGTCCAGATCGGCGTGGTGAACCGCGGCTGCCCAGGGGCCGTCGGGGACGGTCAGCATCAGCACGGTGCGGGGCGCATCGTCGATGATCATCTCGGGCTCTGAGCGATGAGCGGCTAGGACCGCGCCGCGGCTCTGGCGGGCGCGGGCTCTGAGGAAGAGGGTGATCGCGGCGTGTGATGCCTCAGGCCAACCATCGGAGTGCGCGTCCCGACGGACCCAGTGTTCCAGCGCATCGCGCGCATTCTCGAGCGCGGCGGGACGGTGGGGTCTGCGTGAGGTCACGACCGCCATCGACGGCGTGTGTCGCCCTGCAGCGGCTGCGCGTCAGCTGATTCGAAGTGATGGACCGTGATCTCGGTGAGCAGGTCGCCGTCAGATGCGCTGCCGGCCAGTCGCGCTGACCAGCCCTCGAGTCCGTAGATCGGGAAATCGGCTGCGCGTAGCGTCAGGCTGTCGGAGAGCCACCGTTGCTTGCGCAGCTCCGCGCGGACGCGGGCCAGCCGGGCTTCGCGTTCCTCGTCGGTCTCGGCCGCCGGGGCGGTGGAGCTCATGCCGAACAAGCTGCCCTCTCGCTCCTCATATCCGCAAACCCGGCATGAGACGACCGGGTTGGCGACGTGGGTGCCGTTCACCTTGCTGCCTCGACCGCCGCGCCACTGCTCCCACGGCGTGTACTCATCCCAATCAAGCGCTCCGCACGCCGGGCAGGACTCCTGCGCGTCGGTGACGCGGACGCTTGGGTAGTCAGCGGCCCACGGCCGCCGCACCGGACGACCGGACGCGTCGCGGCAGCAGATGATTGCTTCATAGCCGTCGTTGGGCTGATCGATCACCGCGACGTACGCGCCGCCGCCCACCTGAGCAGGCACTCGGCGACCGCGGTCATCGACGGCCTCGGCGCTGACGGCACCCGGCGGCAACAATCCGCCGACGACAGAGCGATCTTCATCAACCCACGACTTCGCCGGCGCAAAGCGGTCTTCGTCGCGAAGGTAGGCACCACGCCGTCCTTGCCACGTCATGCGTGACGAGCAGGCCGTACTCGGCGCGGACCACTCCCGCGGCGGCCGGCATCGACACCAAGACCTCACGCATCACCGGCAGTCTTGCACCCCAGCCGGAGGGTGTCCGACTAACTGTGTAGGCGGGGGTTGGTCAGTCGGGTAGGCGGTCTCCGAAGTGGATCTTGAACGCCAGCAGCGCTTTCGTCCACCCCCGGGTTCTCGTCCACTGCGGCACGGCGTTGTGGATGGCGAGGTAGATCAGCTTGCGTGCGGCGTCCTCTGAGGGGAAATGGCCCTTGGTCTTGACCGCCTTGCGCAGCTGGCGGTTGAGCGCCTCGATCGCGTTGGTGGTGTAGGTCACCCGGCGGACCTCTGGGGGAACGCCATGAATGGGGTGACGTGCTCCCAGGAGTCGCGCCATGCTTGGACGACGGGCGGGAGCCGCTCGCCCCACCTCTCGTCAAATGCGTCCAGCGCGGCGCGGGCGTGGTCGGCGTCGATCGCGGTGTAGATCGGCCGCAGATCCTTGACGACCTTTTCGTAGTCACGGCGCGGGACGTAGCGCAGCGAGGCGCGGATGAGGTGCACGATGCACGTCTGGACCGTTGTCTGCGGGAACACCGCTTCGATCGCCTCGGGGAACCCTTTGAGCCCGTCGACGCAGCAGATGAGGATGTCTCTGACGCCGCGATGGTGCAGCTCGTTGAGCACCTGCATCCAGAACTTCGCGCCCTCAGTGTCTTGAAACCACAGGCCGAGGACCTCACGTTCACCGGTCATCTAGATGGCCATCGCGATGTAGCACGCCTTGCGGGCCACGCTGCCGCCGTCACGGATCTTGAGGACCAGGCAGTCCAGGAACACCACCGGGTAGACGTCCTCCAGTGGCCGGGCCTGCCACGCACGGACATCGTCGAGCACCGCGTCGGTCACCCGGCTGATCAGGTCCCGGCCGACGTTGACGCCGTAGAGCTCACGCAGGTAGGCCTCGATGTCCCGCGTGGACATCCCGCGGCCATAGAGCGCCAGGATCTTCTCGTCAAACCCCTCAAACCGCCGCTGACGCTTGCGGACCAACTGGGGCTCAAACGATCCGTCGCGATCGCGCGGTGCCCGGATCTCGACCGGCCCATGCTCGGTCTGCAGCGTCTTGCGGGTCTTGCCGGTGCGGGTGTTCCCCGCGCCACCCGGCGGCTCCTGATGAGGCGCATAGCCGACGTGATCGGTGATCTCGACCTCGAGCGCGCGCTCCACCAGTCGCTGCGTCAACTGCGACAGCAAGCCGCCCGGCCCGACGATCTCCTCCTCGCTGCTCGCGCCAGCCAACAGCTGGTCAACCAGCTCGTCCGGCAGTTGGCGGCGGATGTCATCCGGCACCCGATCAAGGATCCCAGGCGGGGGCGCCGGCGTCTCGCCTAGCGGCTCGCCACCGGCGCCCACCCGATTCAGAGATATCCCTCGATCAACTGTTCTTAGATCTGCTGAAGACATGACGCTCCTTTTCAGTCATGCCTACACAGAAGGTCGGAC
>JBAQGP010000127.1:0-3989 GCA_049287845.1 Solirubrobacteraceae bacterium
GCCGGTGGCGGGGCCAGCGGCGGCGGGGCGACCCGCGGCGGCAGGGGCGGAGAGCATCACTGATGCGCACCATCCTGGTCATCGCCAACGAGACGATCGGAGGCAAGCCTCTGATCGACGCGGTGCGCCGCCACGCCGCCGAGGAGGAGTCGCGGTTCGTGCTCTGCGTGCCTCAGACCCAGCCTCGGGCGGGCTACGTCGTCTACGACGACTCGGTCTTCGATGCCGCCCAGACGCGCGTGGACCTGGCGGTCGGCTTCGTCCGCTCTGAGGGGATCGAGGCCGTGGGCGAGGTCGGCGATCCCGACCCGTACGCGGCGACGATGGACGCAGTGCGGGAGTACAACCCGGACGCGATCATCATCTCCACCTACCCCGAGTCACGCTCCGGATGGCTGCGGCGCGACCTGCCCGACCGCATGCGCCAGGCCACGGGCCTGCCGGTCGAGCACATCGTCGCCGACATCGACTCACAGGGCCTCGAGTTCCACGTCACCCTGGCCGTCGCCAACCGCTCGGCCTCAGGTGACGAGCTGCTCGAGGCGCTCAAGGCCAAAGCCGAGGCCGAGCACGACAAGCACGACCGCCTGTTCGTCGTGCTCGTGCCCCAAGAGGGCGGTGGCGGCGCGTCCGCGCGCCGGGCCCGGACCCGCCTGTCGCTGGTGCTCGGGAGGCTGCACGGGGCGGGGCTGACGGCCGCCGGCATGATCGGCGACCCCGACCCGTACACGGCGATCGCCAACGCGCTGCAGTACTTCCGCGTCGACGACATCGTCATCTCGACGCTGCCGGAGACGAAGTCCGGATGGCTGCGCGCCGACCTCATCGAGCGGGTGCGCAACGCCACCGGCAAGGACGTCCAGCACGTTGTCGCCGACGACCCCGTCCGCGCCGCCTAGTGGTGGCTTCCAGCGCAAGGAGGAGGATCTGATGGAAGCCGCTTCGATCGCCCATGCCGACCACCACCATGGCCCGCCCGCGGCACACAAGTCCTCCCGCGTTGAGGCGCCGACGCTCGGCATGCTCCTGTTCATCATCTCCGAGGTGATGATCTTCGGGGCGTTCTTCACGGCCTACTTCTTCATCAGGGTCGTCGGCCACAACCCCTGGCCGGCTCACGGCACCAAGCTCCCCGAGGCGGTGGCAGGCATCAACACGGCCATCCTGCTGTCGTCCTCGGTGACGATCCACTGGGCGCTCACGTCGATCAAGCGCGGCAACCGGTTCGGGCTCAGGGCCGGGATGGTCACGACCTTCCTGCTCGGTCTCACCTTCCTCATCATCCAGATCAACGAGTACGTCCACATCGGGTTCGCGCCCCACGACGCCGCCCAGGGGACGGTCTTCTACGCGCTGACCGGACTCCACGGCGCCCACGTGTTCATCGGCCTGTGCATGCTGCTGATGGTCACCGTGCGCGCGTTCCGCGGGCACTACTCCGCCGAGCATCATCAGGGCATGGAGGTGCCGGGGATCTACTGGCACTTCGTCGACATCATGTGGGTGGTCGTCTACACCTCGGTCTATGTGATCTAGCGGCCGGGGAACGCCCCGCCCCCGCGCAGACCCGCTTCTCGTCAGGCGCTCGCCGATGAAGCTCAGGCTCACCCCTCCCAACCCGCTGCGTTCCGAGGGCGACGCGTTCGGCTTCCTGCTGTGGTTCGTGTGCCTGGTCGCAGCGATCGCCGTCATCGTGCTCATCATCCAGGCCCTGTGACGACGGGCGCGCCGGGCCGGGGCCGGAGCCGCACCGGGGCACGCCGGCCGGGCCCGGCCGTGACACGATAGGAGGCGGTGCTCGTCCCGCCCCTCCCCCTTGCCGCCGCGCCGTTCCAGACGATCGGCTTCCCCGTCCTGATCGTCCTGGCGTGGGTCCCATACCACCTGCGCTCGCGGACGCTGGCCCAGCACGGACGGCCCGTTCCCCGGTGGCGCTACGGATGCTACGTCGCCGGCCTGCTCGTGCTCGAGATCGCCGTCAGCCCTCCGGTCGACACGCTCTCAGACCAGCTTCTGGTCGCCCACATGGCCGAGCACCTGCTCATCGGCGACATCGCCGCGCTGCTGCTTGTGCTGGGCATCACGGGACCGATGATCGCGCCGCTGCTGCGCAACCCGATCATCGCCCGCCTGCGGGCGCTGGCCCATCCGGTGGTGGCGATCGTGGTCTGGGCCGTCAACTTCTATGTCTGGCACACGCCCTACCTCTATCAGGCGGCGCTGCGCCACGACGCCCTCCACGCGCTCGAGCACGCCACCTTCCTCGCCTTCGGGATGGCGGTATGGATGGCGCTGCTGGGCCCCCTGCCCAAGCCGGCCTGGTTCACCAACGCCGCCCGCCTGGTCTTCATCGTCGCCGTGCGCCTGGCGGGCACGGTGCTGGCCAACATCCTGGTCTTCGGAGGCACCGTCTTCTATCCCATCTACCGCCCGGGGGACGCCCTGTGGCACATCAGCGCCAACGCGGACCAGGTGGCGGCCGGCGGGCTGATGATGGTGGAGGAGAGCTTCTTGACGATCGGCCTGTTCTGCTGGCTGTTCCTGCGCGTCGCGCGGGAGAACGAGCAGCGTCAGGCCCTGATGGACTTCGCCGTGCAGCACGACCTCGAGCTCGACTCGAGCCGCGCAACGCGCGCGGTGGCCGCCGGGCGCAGCGAGGAGCTATGGGAGCGCCTGCGCGAGCGCGCAGCCGCGACCAGCGCGCCTACTTCGCCGCCGTCGACAGGAAGTTGACGAGCGCCGTGATCTCGTTGGGCTTGAGAGTCTGCCCGAAGTTCGACGGCATCACGCCGGCCTTGAAGCCCGCCGGGATGTAGGCGTAGGGCTTGACGATCGCGGTGTGGATGCACTCAGCCAGTGTCGCGCCGCGGATCTGCTTGGACTGCGCGGTGGCGCAGCTGGTCTTGAGGTCCTGATCGAGGTTGGGTCCGACCGTGCCGGTGGTCCCGGCGGCGGCCAGCGTGTGGCAGCTCCCGCAGCCGCCAACGCCCGTGAACACCTGCTTGCCGGCCGCCGGCGTCGTCCCCTGAACGCCTCCGGCGGCAGCCAGCGCGCCGGTGTCCTGGCCCGGCCGAGCCGCGACAGCGGCCACGTAGGCGGCCACGTCCTGGGCGTCCTGCCCCTTCAGCAGGCCCCCGGGCATGACCCCTTGGGTGTTCGGATAGCGGATCCAGTTGTAGACCAGGCCCTGGATCGAGGTGCTCTTGACGCCGTCGGAGCGGTCCTGGCGAAAGGCATCGTCGAGATTGGGCCCGGTGGTCCCGCTGCTGGAGGCGTGAGCCAGCGTGTGGCAGGAGCCGCACGTCTTCTGAAAATTGACCTTGCCGCTCACGAGGTTGGCCGTGGGATGCTTGACCGCGCAGCCGCCGACGGCGAGCAGCACTGCGACCGCGGCGATGAGCCGGGTCGCGGTGCAGCGGAGCTGTGACGGGCAGCGCAGCATCTCCCAGGGCGGCACTCTATCCATTCAAGCGGCGCGCTGGCGCTCGGACGAACCGCCGATGCCGCCCGGCCCGCTGGTAGCATCAGCCAGGTGCGGTTGCGCCAGAGATATCGGATGCGGGCGCCTTCAACGGGACGCGAAGTGATCATCCAGGCCGAGCCGGACCAGATCTATCTGGATCGCGAGACGGGCGAGGAACTGGAGGTGGTCGCTCAGCTCCTGCCGCTGGCCCCCACCCCGTCCGAGCTGCCCTGGACCGTCGAGAACCTCCGGTTCTGCAACTGGTGTGAACAGCTGGCCCAGAAGGATCTCAACGACTGCCCGGTGTGCGGCAGGCGTATGGAGCCGCTCGGCTCCTGAGGGGTTCCGAGTCATGGCGGTAGGCGCCGGGAACCGCGAGACGGGCGCTCAGGGCATGAGCCGGCCCGGCGTGCGCCGATTCCGGACTGTCCCGGCGATCGGACTCGCGATCGCGCTGGGGTTAGCGCTCGCCGCCTGTGGCGGCGGGGGCACCGGGACCGCCGACACCGCGGGGGCGCCCCAGTTC
>JBAQGP010000128.1:0-8773 GCA_049287845.1 Solirubrobacteraceae bacterium
GTCCAGCAGGGCACCGTGATCCTGCACTGCGACGGCGCCCGCCACGAGCTGGCCGCGGGCGATTGCGTCACCTTTGACGCCGACCTTCCCCATCACTTCGAGAACCCCGGAACCGATGAGGCCGTGCTCCTGGCTGTGGTGAGCGCAGGCCTCAGGAGGAGTTGAGCGAACCACTCATGCCCAAGAGCCTGTTCGACAAGATCTGGGAGGCGCACGAGGTCGCCCCTGGCCTGCTCTACATCGACCTGCACCTCGTCCACGAGGTGACCAGCCCCCAGGCCTTCGACGGCCTGCGGATGGCCGGCCGCCCGGTCCGCCGCGCCGACCGGACGCTGGCGACCGCCGATCACAACGTGCCGACCGACGGGACCCCAGTCGCGGCCCGGATCAAGGACGAGCTCTCCCGGGTGCAGGTGGAGACCCTGGAGCGCAACTGCCTCCAGTTCGGGATCCCGGTCTACTCGCTGGGCTCCGACCGCCAGGGGATCGTCCACGTCATCGGCCCCGAGCTGGGCGTCACCCAGCCCGGCATGACGATCGTCTGCGGCGACTCGCACACCGCCACCCACGGCGCCTTCGGGGCGCTGGCCTTCGGCATCGGGACCTCCGAGGTGGAGCACGTGCTGGCGACCCAGTGCCTGGTGCAGTCAAAACCCAAGTCGATGATCATCCGCTACGAGGGCGAGCTCGGTTTCGGCGTCACCGCCAAGGACCTCATCCTCGCCACCATCGGCCAGATCGGCGTTGATGGGGCGGTGGGCCACGTTGTGGAGTACTCAGGGCCGGCGATCCGCGCGCTGACCATGGAAGGCCGGATGACCGTCTGCAACATGACGATCGAGGCCGGCGGTCGCGCCGGGATGATCGCGCCCGACGACACGACCGTCGAATGGGTGATGGAGCGCCCGGCCGCGCCCGCCTCCGTCCCGGACGAGTGGCGCGACCTGACGACCGACGAGGACGCCGCCTTCGACAAGCAGGTGACCGTCGACGCCGGCGCGATCAGCCCGATGGTGACCTGGGGCACCAACCCCGAGATGGTCGTCGGCGTCTCCGAGGCCGTGCCCGATCCCCAGGACGACGGCGACGAGCGGGCCCTTCACTACATGGGCCTCGAGGCGGGCACACCCATCCAGGAGATCACGCTGGACCGCGTCTTCATCGGCTCATGCACGAACTCGCGGATCGGCGATCTGCGCGCGGCCGCCGAGGTGGTCAACGGCCGCAAGGTGGCCGACGGCGTCTACGCGATGGTCGTACCCGGCTCCCAGCAGGTCAAGGCGCAGGCCGAGCAGGAGGGTCTGGACGAGGTGTTCCGCAGGGCCGGCTTTGACTGGCGCGGCGCGGGCTGCTCGATGTGCCTGGGCATGAACCCGGACATCGCCGCCCCCGGCGAGCGGGTCGCCTCGACGTCGAACCGCAACTTCGAGGGCCGCCAGGGTCGCGGGGCCCGGTCGCACCTGGTCTCACCCCAGATGGCCGCCGCCGCGGCGATCGAGGGTCGTTTCGTCGACATCCGGGAATACGCCCCCAAATCCGCCCCCACCCACCCCGTCACCTCATGAAGGCGATCGAGACGATCACCGGGCCGGTCAGCGTCCTGGACCGCGATGACGTCGACACCGACCAGATCATCCCCAAGCAGTTCCTCAAGCGGGTCGAGCGGACCGGGTTCGGGGAGTTTCTCTTCTTCGATTGGGCCAAGGAGCCCGACTGGGACCTCCCGGCCAACCCGATCCTGGTGGCGGGCCGGAACTTCGGCTGCGGATCCAGCCGCGAGCACGCCCCGTGGGCGCTGGAGGACTACGGCTTCCAGGCGGTCATCGCCTCGAGCTTCGCCGACATCTTTCGCTCCAACTGCACCAAGATCGGGCTGCTGCCGGTGCAGCTGACCAGCGAGGAGTGCGCCTCGATCGCCCGGGCCGGTCAGGCCCAGGTCGACCTGGCCGCTCAGGAGGTGCGCTGGCGGGCACCGGGGCCGGATGGCCAGGTCGGGACCGCGCGCTTCGAGATCGATCCCGAGATCAAGCACCGGCTGCTCAACGGCCTGGACGACATCGCGCTCACCCTCGAGCAGGGCGACGCCATCGCCGCCTACGAGCGCGAGCGCGAGCGCTCCGGACCGACCACCAGCAAACTGTGAGCGAGAGACAGGTCAGCCATGAGCACCCGTGACTGGGACGCCACCACGTACGACCGCGTGTCCGCGCCCCAGCAGGCCTGGGCCGCCGAGCAGCTCGATCGCCTGGACCTGACCGGCGACGAGGTCGTCGTCGATGCCGGCTGCGGCAGCGGCAAGATCACGCTCGAGCTCGTCCGTCGCGTCCCGCGCGGCAAGGTGTACGCCGTCGACGCCGCGCCGTCGATGGTCCGCCACGCGCAGGAGGCCGTCGGCGACCGCGCGACCACGCTGTGTCAGGACCTGACCGAGCTCGAGCTCCCCGAGCCCGTGGACGTCGTCTTCTCCAACGCCACCTTTCACTGGATCCCCGATCACGACGCCCTGTTCGCCGCGCTTGCCCGCAACATGAAGCCAGGCGGGCGCCTGCTGGCCCAGTGCGGCGGCAAGGGCAACATCGACCGCTTCCGCGTGCTCGCCGACGAGGTCGCCTTCGAAAAGCCCTTCGCACCGTACTTCTCCGACTGGGTCCGCCCGTGGAACTACGCCACCGCCGAGGAGACCGCCGAGCGCCTGGAGCGCGCCGGCTTCACCGAGGTGTCGACGTGGCTGGAGGAGAAGCCCACGGCGCTGGAGGAGCCGCGCGCCTTTGTCAGCACGGTGTGCCTGGTGCGCCACCTGGATCCGCTGCCCGCCGAGCTGCGCGACCGGTTCATCGACACGGTTCTCACGCGCTACGACACGCCCGTGGTGCTGGACTACGTGCGGCTGAACATGGCGGCGCGCCGCGCGTGAGGCGCTCGCCGCGCGTGAGGCGCGCGCGATCGGTACCGTCCTCGCCTCGATCATGACCGACGCCTACCGCATCGTCACGCTGCCAGGGGACGGGATCGGTCCCGAGGTCATGGCGCCGACGCTCGAGCTCCTGGACGCCGTGGCTCCCGGCCGCTTCCAGTACGAGGAGCACGCCTTCGGCGGCGCCGCGATCGACGCCCACGGCACCGCGCTCACCGACGAGACGCTGAGCGCCTGCCGCGCTTCCGACGCCGTCCTGCTCGCCGCCGTCGGCGGCCCCAAGTGGGATACGACTGATCCGGACAAGCCCCGGCCCGAGCAGGGGCTGCTGGGGCTGCGCAAGGGACTGGGCCTGTTCGCCAACCTGCGCCCGGTCAAGCCGCTGCCGGCGTTGTATGACGCCAGCCCCCTGAAGCGCGAGATCATCGAGGGCACCGACATGCTCGTCGTCCGCGAGCTCACGGGCGGGATCTACTTCGGCGAGAAGACCCGGACCGCGGACAGCGCATCGGACGCCTGCGTGTACACCCGCGCGGAGATCGAGCGGATCGCCCGCGTCGCCTTCGGCGCCGCGCGCTCCCGCGTGACCAGCGTGGACAAGGCCAACGTGCTGGAGACCAGCCGGCTGTGGCGCGAGGTGATCCGCGAGGTGCACTCCGCCGAGTTCCCCAACATCGAGCTCGAGCACCTGCTCGTCGACAACGCCGCGATGAAGCTGGTCTCGGCGCCCCGGCACTTCGAGGTCATCGTCACCGAGAACATGTTCGGCGACATCCTCTCCGACGAGTCGGCCATGCTCACCGGCTCCCTGGGCATGCTGCCCAGCGCGTCGCTGGGGAGTTCGCAGCCGCCCGGGTCCAGTGGGCGGTCCGCCCCCGGGGTCTTCGAGCCGGTGCACGGCTCCGCGCCCGACATCGCGGGTCAGGGGATCGCCAATCCGCTGGCCATGTTCCTGTCCGCGGCGATGATGCTGCGGCACGGATTCGCGCTGGAAAACGAGGCCACGGCGGTAGAATCGGCGGTCGATCGTGCGCTGTCCGCGGGGCTGCGCACGCCCGATCTGGGGGGCGAGGCGACGACCATCCAAGCCACCCGGGAAGTCCTTCAGCACCTGTAGCAGTTTCCACCCACCCGCCGGGCCTTTTCAAATCAAGGAGCAGTCGTGGAACAAGCCGACCTCATCTGGCACAACGGAGAACTGGTTGCCTGGGAGGACGCGAAGATCCACGTACTCACCCACGGGCTGCACTACGGGACCGGCGTGTTCGAGGGCGAGCGCGCCTATGACACTCCGGACGGCCCGGCGATCTTCCGCCACCAGGACCATCTCAAGCGGCTCTTCGCGTCCGCGGAGCTCTACTACATGCCCATCCCCTACACGCTGGAGGAGCTGCGCGCCGCCACCCACGAGCTGATCGCGGCCAACGGGCTGCCCGCCTGCTACATCCGCCCGATCGTCTACCGCGGCTACGGCCAGATGGGGCTGAACCCGCTCGACTGCGAGGTGAGCGTGTCGATCGCCGTGTGGCCGTGGGGCGCCTATCTGGGTGCGGACTCGGCGACCCGGGGCATCCGCGCCAAGGTCTCGAGCTGGCGGCGCATCTCCTCGGACTCGCTCATCCCACAGGCCAAGGCCTCCGGGCAGTACCTCAACAGCGTGCTGGCCAAGGTCGAGTCCGTGAAGGCCGGCTACGAAGAGTCGATCCTGCTCGACAGCCGCGGCTTTGTGTGTGAGGGCACCGGCGAGAACATCTTCGTCGTGCACGACGGGGTGATCGTGACCCCGCCGCAGACCGCCAGCATCCTCGACGGCATCAGCCGCAAGTCGATCATCCAGATCGCCCGTGACCTCGGTTATGAGGTGGTGGAGCGCGACATCGCCCGCGCCGAGCTGTACCTGGCCGATGAGGTGTTCATGTCAGGCACCGCGGCTGAGCTGGTGCCGGTATGTGAGGTCGACGACCACCGGATCGGCGAGGGCATCTTCGGCGATGGCCGAGCGGGTGGGCGGGGGCCGATCACCGAGGCGGTCCAGACCGTGTTCATCGACGCCCTGCACGGCCGCGCCGAGCGCTACCGGGAGTGGCTGGACGTGGTCAAGGTCCCCTCCCGCAGCGCCGCCCCATGAGCACGCGGATCGAGCTCTATGACACCACCCTGCGTGACGGTATGCAGGGGGAGGGCATGTCGCTCTCGGCCGGCGAGAAGCTGCGCGTCGCGCACCGGCTCGACGAGCTGGGGCTGGACCTCATCGAGGCCGGGTTCCCCAGCTCGAACCCCAAGGAGCTCGAGCTGTTCGGCCTGCTGGCGGCCGAATCCTTCGTCCACGCCCAGATCTGCGCCTTCGGGATGACCCGCCGGCGCGGTGTCGCCGCCGACGCCGACTCGGCCCTGCGCGTGCTCGCCGAGTCCTTTGCCCCGGTGTGCACGCTGGTGGGCAAGACCTGGGGCCTTCACCTGGAGAAGGTCGTCAAGGTCGACCGCGACGAGAACCTGCGGATGATCTCCGAGTCCGTGGCGTTCCTGCGGGCGGAAGGCAAGCGGGTGATCTACGACGCAGAGCACTTCTTCGACGGGTACGGCGACGACCGCGACTACGCGCTGCGGTGTCTGCGCGCTGCGGCCGAGGCGGGCGCCGAGACCGTGGTGTGCTGTGACACCAACGGCGGCACGCTGCCGCACGTGATCGGCGCGGCCATGACCGACGTCGTGGCCGCGGTCGGCTCCGAGGTCCGCGTCGGCATCCACCCCCATGACGACGCCGGCTGCGGGGTCGCCAATGCGCTCGCGGGCGTCCTGGGCGGTGCCACGCACGTCCAGGGGACGATGAACGGCTACGGCGAACGGTGCGGGAACGCCAACCTCATCTCGATCATCCCCAACCTCCAGCTCAAGCTCGGCTACGACTGCCTGACCGACTCCCAGCTGGCCTCGCTGACCCCGGCGGCGCACTACGTCGCCGAGCTGCTGAACTTCACGCCCGACCCCGACGCGCCGTATGTGGGCCGCAACGCGTTCGCCCACAAGGGCGGTATGCACGTCGCCGGTGTCGCCGCCGATCCGGCCACATTCGAGCACATCGAGCCCGAGATCGTGGGCAACCAGCGCGAGACGCTCATCTCCGAGCTGTCGGGCAGGGGGACGGTGCAGTCGCGGGCGCGTGACGCCGGCATCGAGCTCGACGACGAGGTCGCCGCGCATCTGGTCGAACGTGTCAAGGAGCTCGAGCACCGCGGCTACCACTACGAGGCCGCCGGCGGCTCGTTCGAGCTGCTCCTGCGCAAGGAGACCGGGGAGTACGAGCCACTGTTCCGCCTGGAGTCGTGGCGCTCAATCGTGGAGAAGCGCGCCGACGGCCGCGTCGAGACCGAGGCAACGATCAAAATCTGGGTGGGCGGCGAGCGCTACGTGCGCACCGCCGAGGGCAACGGCCCGGTCCACGCCCTGGACAGGGCGCTGCGCGAGGCGCTGGTGGAGATCTACCCCCATCTGCGCGACATCGAGCTGGTCAACTTCAAGGTCCGCATCCTCGACGAGACCAAGGGCACCGACGCCGTCACGCGGGTGCTCCTGGACGTGTCTGACGGTGAGAAGGTATGGGGCTCGATCGGCGTGTCGGAGAACGTGATCGAGGCCTCCTGGGAGGCGCTCGTCGACTCGCTGGAGTTTGGGATGCAGCCCCCGAGCCGCGGGCATGTGTCCAGCGGCGCGGCCGCCGCGCCGCGGAGCTCGTGACCGGCACGAGCGTGGAGCAGATCCCGCTCGCCCGCCCGATCCTCGGTCCCGAGGAGGAGGAGCGGGTGCTCGCGGTGCTGCGCTCTGGCCAGCTTTCGCTGGGCCCGCTGCTGAGCGCGTTCGAGCGGGCGTTCGCGGAGCGGCTGGGCGCCGGTTTCGGCGTGGCGGTGTCGAGCGGGACGGCGGGCCTGCACCTGGCCCTGCGGGCCGTGGGGGTGAGCGACGGCGATGAGGTGATCACCTCGCCGTTCTCGTTCGTCGCCTCGGCCAACGTGGCGTTGTACGAGCGGGCGCGGCCGGTGTTCGCCGACATCGACCCGGTGACGCTCTGTGTGGATCCGGAGGCGGTGGCGGCCGCCGTGACGCCACGGACAGCGGCCCTGCTGCCCGTGCACGTGTTCGGCTACCCGGCCGACATGGTGGCGCTGGAGCGCCTGGGGCTGCCGATCGTCGAGGACGCGTGCGAGGCGCTGGGAGCCACCTACGCCGACGGAGTCTCGGTGGGCGCGCGCGAACACCAGGCCGTGTTCGGCTTCTACGCCAACAAGCAGCTCACCACCGGGGAGGGCGGCGTCGTCACCACGGCGGACGCGTCGATCAAGGAGCGCCTGGACTCCGAGCGCAACCAGGGCCGCGCGCCGGACATGGGGTGGCTGGACCATGACCGCCTGGGCTTCAACTACCGCCTGTCCGAGCTCGCCTGCGCCCTCGGCCTGGCCCAACTCGAGCGCCTCGACGACATGCTGGCCGGCCGGGCTCGGGCGGCCGAGCTCTACCGGGAGGCGCTGGCGGGCGTCGAGGGGCTGGCGCTGCCGTGTCCGGACGCCGACGGCAACCGGCGTGGCTGGTTCGTGTTCGTGGTCCAGCTTCCGCGTGAGACTCGCCGCGATGACGTGGTGCGGGCGCTGGCCGAGCGGTCGATCCCGTCAAAGCCCTACTTCCCGGCGATCCACCTCATGTCGTTCTACCGCCAGCGGTTCGGCCACCGCGAGGGGCAGTTCCCCGTGTGTGAGGACGTGGCGGCGCGCTCGATCGCGCTGCCGTTCTTCCCGACGATGACCGAGGCCCAGGTCGAGCGGGTGGCCACCGAGCTGCGCGCCGTCCTGGGGCGCTGACCGGGGGGAGTGTCGATGTCGCGCTTCGGCGAGCCCCAGGACGCCGCCTTTCGCCGTCTCAATGACTCGATCGGGTTTGACTGGCGGCTGAGCCCCTACGACGTCGACCAGTCGATCGCCCACGCGACGATGCTCGCGGCCCAGGGGGTCATCTCCGAGGCCGACGGGGCCGAGCTGCGACGCGGGCTGGAACAGGTGCGCCAGGAGCTCACCGCCGGCACGTTCCCGTTTGACGAGGGCGACGAGGACATCCACATGGCCATCGAGCGTCGCGTGACCGAAATCGTCGGCCGTGTGGGCGGCCGCCTGCACACGGCGCGGTCGCGCAACGACCAGGTGGCCACCGACGTGGCCATGTTCGTGCGCGCGCACGCCCACGAGGCGCTCGAGCGGCTGGGACGGCTTGGCCACACGCTGGTGGACGTGGCCGAGCGCCACCTGGACTGGCCGATACCCGGCTACACGCACATGCAGCGCGCCCAGCCGGTCTATCTCAGCCACCACCTGCTGGCCTACTTCTGGATGGTGGTGCGCGACATGCGGCGTTTCGAGGCCGTGATCGCCGCAACGGGCCGCCTGCCGCTCGGCGCCGGCGCGCTGGCCGGCGTCAACTTCGACACCGATCGCCAGGCGGTGGCTGCGGCGCTGGGATTCTCCGGGGTGGCCGAGAACTCGGTCGATGCCGTGTCCAACCGCGACTTCGTGCTCGACTACCTGGCCGCGGCGGCGACGTGCGCCACGCACCTCTCGCGGCTGGGTGGCGAGATCGTGCTCTGGTCCACCGAGGAATATGGGTTCTGCGAGGTGGCAGACGCGTGGGCGTCGGGCTCGTCGATCATGCCCCAGAAGAAGAACCCCGACGCCGCCGAGCTGCTGCGGGCCAAGGCACCCCGCCTCGTCGCCAACCTGATGGCGCTTCACGGGGTCATGCATGGGCTGCCGCTCACCTACAACAAGGACATGCAGGAGGACAAGGAGCCGCTCTTCGACTCCTCCGACACGCTGGAGC
>JBAQGP010000129.1:0-6895 GCA_049287845.1 Solirubrobacteraceae bacterium
GTAGTAGACCGCGACCAGCACGATGAGCCCTGCGCCATAGCGACGGTCAACCGGACCTAGCGCAGCGATCGCCCGCCCGCCCTCGCCCTGCCGGAGAGAGCCGCCGGCACCCGAGCTGAGCAGGCTCCTGGCGGCGACGGGGCGCCAGATCACCACAGCGCGAAGGTCTCCGCCGAGCGCGGCGGATGGGTCAACATCGCCCCAAGGGGATCTGACCGGACAGGGTCGTTCCCTCCCCTGGTGCCGAGTCGATCCTGGCCTCGCCGCCGAGCGCGGCCACCCGGTCGATCAGGTTGGTCAACCCGTATCCCTGGGGCACCCCGCCCGGGTCAAAGCCAACGCCGTCGTCGCTGACTCGGAACGCGAGCACGCCGTCCCCGGCCACGAGGAAGATGACCGCGCGGGCGCTCTCCCCGGCATGCTTGACGGCGTTCTGCAACGCCTCCATGCAACAGAAGTACACGGCATTCTCGATCGCCTGCGGGAGGCGAGGGATGCCCGGTGCCTTCACCTCGACGTGTAGAGCCGCATGCCGGGCCGCCGCGGAGAGCGCCGCCGGGAGGCCGTCGCTTGCCAGCAGCGGCGGGTACAGCCCATGGGCCAGCTCACGCAACTCCTCGAGCGCCTCGTCGAGCTCCCCGCGAAGACTGTCGAGCTCGGCGCGGGCAGCAGAGGGATCGATCTCCAGCCGCTCGCTCACCAGGCTGAGCTCGAGCCTGATCGCCATGAGTCGCTGCTGCGCGCCGTCGTGCAGATTGCGCTCGACCCGCCGCCGCTCGGCGTCACCTGCCGCCGCGATGCGACGTTGCGCCGCCTTGAGCTCGTTGAGCAGCGATCGCAGCTCGTCCTGCGCGAGCGCCCGCTCCTCGGCGCGACCGCGCGCCTCGGCGTCTGCGGAGAGCACACGAGAGCTGTGCAATGCCGCACTGACCCGCGCGAGCAGCTCTCGTGCGCCGAACGGCTTGACCAGGTAATCGTCAGCCCCGAGCCCGAGGGCCTCGATCCTGCTCTCGGGGTCGGCGCGTGCCGACACCAGGACCACCGGGACGTGCTTGGTCCGGCGGTCGGAGCGGAGATCGTGCAGGAGGCGGAACCCGTCCGAGCCGGGCATCATCACGTCGCTGATCACCACCCCGGGCGGATCCGTGACCGCGTTGCGGTATGCCTCGGCCCCGTTGCGCGCCACCCGCACCGCGAAACGCGGCGCCAGCAGCCGGCACAGGTAGTCGCGCATGTCCTCGTTGTCCTCCACGACGAGAACATCCGCGTTCTCGCGGGTCGTGCGCCCGGAACCGGCGATGCGGTTGCTCTCCCCGCGTTCGACCCAGCCGCTTGCCTCCTCGACGAAGGTCGACGCGGTTACCCCGACGTGCGGTCGGACATGGCCGTCGGGCCGCCCATGGTCGCGGTCGTAGGGGACGCGGATGACCATGGTCGTTCCCTGACCAGGCGTGCTCCGGGCGGTGACGGTGCCGGCGTGCATCCGGACGAGCTCGCGCACCAGAGCCAGGCCCAGCCCCGTCCCCTCCTGTGACCGCGCCAGCGGATCCTCGACGCGGTAAAAGCGGGAGAAGATACGATCGATGTCCTCCGCCGCTATCCCGATTCCGGTGTCCGTGACGGTCAGTACCGCATGCTCCGGCTCGCCGCGAACCTGAACGACGATCGAGCCTGAGGGTGTGAACTTGAGTGCGTTGGAGAGGAGATTGGAGACGACGCGCTCCCACGCCTCCGGATCGACACACACCGGTCGCGGCAGCATGGGGCAGTCCACCAGGAGGCGGAGACCCGCTCGTTCCGCGGTCGACCTGAACATGGCGCCTACTTCACGCGTGAGCTGCGCGAGGTCGGTGGGCGCAAATGTCCCCAGCCACCCGCCGCTCTCGAGGCGCGAGAAGTCGAGCAGCCCATTGACGATCTTGAGCATCCGCGAGGCGCTCCGGAGAGCGACGGCGACCTGCTCGCGGACCGCCTCCGGCGCAGTCGTGTCGTCCATGACCTGCTCCAGAGGACCCAGGATGAGAGCCAGAGGCGTCCGCAGCTCATGCGAGGCGTTGCTGAACAGGGCCGTCTTGGCGTGCTCGAGCGCGGCGAGCGAACGAGCGAGGTCGCGCTCCTCCTCGCGTGCCCGGGCCGCGGCGATGCTGCGCCCCAGTCCGATGCCGACCATCTCGATGAAATGCCGGCACGACGCGTCCGGGGCGAAGCCGTCGCTGATACCGGCCACGAGGAAGCCGTCCACAGGGTCCGCCGACCCTCGCGTGATCGGCGCGGCAACCGCCCACTCCGACGGCGTCGCCGCCCGCGGTTCCGCGGCGACGATCAGCTCGCCGTCGACCACCCGGCTCTGCCGCGGAACCGCCGCAAGGTCCTGAAAGAGCGCAGCCATCGAGTCGGAGCCGCTCAGGTCCACCGACGCGTGCGCTGCGCGCGGATCACCGGCGCTCCCGCTGGTGGCCGTACACACGGCACGTCCCCCATCTGGATCGATGAGGTAGATCAACACGAACGCGAGCTCGGGACGGCCGTGCATGGCCCGCGTCGCCAGCTCGCAGGCTTCCCGCGCACTGGGTGCATCCATCGATCTGACGGCGAGCTCTCGGAGCACGTCGAGCCGCCATTCGGCCAGCACCCGCGCGGTGGTTTCCTGAGTGACCAGTAGGACGCCGCCAATCCGGTCGTCATCGTCCAGGACGGGGCTGTAGGAGTAGGTGAAGTATCCCGTCTCGACGATGCCCCGGCGGTCGAAGCTCAGCGCCTGGTCCTCGGCCCATGTGGACTCGCCATAGGCCATCACCGCCTCCAGTTGGGGCCCCACCACCTCCCATGACTCGTGGAGCAGATCCCGCGCCGGCATCCCCAGTGCAGCGGGATGCAGCGCACCCAGAACCTCGCGTTCGGCGTCGTTGTAGATGCAGATGAGCTCCGGACCCCAGTAGAGCGCCATCTGAAACCGGGAGTGAAGGCAGGTGGCTACCGCGGACCGGAGACTTCTCGGCCAGTCCGCAATGGGACCGACCGGCGTGGCGGTCCAATCGAAGTCGCGGATCTCTTCTGCCATCGCGGAGCTCCCCAGCCACGCGCCGGGCTGATGCTCATGAACCGCGCGCGGGTTGGGAGTATCGAGTGCCAAGAGTGAACCTCCCCCTTTACAGGCCGCGCTCCCGCGACTGCTCACCTCGCTTCGTGAGAAATGTTACTCGGTCTGCGGGCTCGCGCCGGTGGGGACAGAAGGGCGATCGGCGAGATAGACGAGGGCGGCTCGGACCCGTCGGCTGACATGGTCGGGATCACCCAGGTCGAGCTTGGCGAAAATGGCGTTCACATGCTTTTCGACGGCGCGCTTGGTGAGTACGAGCCGTTCTGCGATCACGGCGTTGCTGTGGCCCTCCGCCACCAGCGCCAGCGTCTCGATCTCGCGCGGGGTGAGCTGGTCGATCCGAGATCTCGTGAGGATCTCCCGCGAGCGGATGAGATCCTCCACGATCTGTGGGTCGATGACGGAGTGGCCGTCGGCCACGGCTTTGACCGCATCAAGCAGCTGCGCGCGATCTCGGATCCGGTCCTTGAGCAGGTAGGCTCGGCTGTCCGAGCCGTCCTGGAACAGCTTGAGGGCGTACCCGACGTCCGCATAGGTGCTCAGCACGATCACGCCGAGCGCTGGGTGGGTCTGCCTCAGCCGTGCGGCCAGACGAATGCCCTCGTCATCTCCCGAGGGCGGCATCCGGATGTCGGTGATGAGCACATCCGCACGGTGCTCGTCGCACATCCTCGGAACGTCCGTGGCGTCACTGGACTCGCCCACCACCTCGATCATCGGGATCCCGTGAAGCAGATGCCTGACCGCCGCGCGGACCAGAAAGGCGTCGTCGGCAAGCACGACGCGGATGGGCGGCCGGGAGGTGGGAGCCGTGCTCGGTGACGTACTCACGTTCTTGCTGATCAGCGTAGCTGCGCGATTGAACCGGAAAACGACACGCCTGCTCACACCCCCTCGGCGGGGGCGCCGGCACAAAGGCTCGACGCATGCGCTCAGAACGGCAGGCCGAGCAGCATGGTTCCGGTAACGCCGAGAACCGGCGCCGCATGGCCGCAATGGGATATGCGCACCCCAACGACACACGTGACCGACGACGCGACCTAGGCTCATATGATTCTCGATCGAAAGGTGGAAGCCGGTGTGCACGCGAGCGTTGTGGCCTGACGCGGCAGGGGCGGTCATGGTGGGGCGTACCATGGACTGGCTCGGAGACACAGGAACGAATCTGTGGGCATTTCCACGGGGCATGTCTCGGGACGACGGGGTCGGCGGCGCACTGCGGTGGGCATCGGCCCATGGCAGTCTCGTGGCGAGCGCGAGTGACCTGATGACGGTCGACGGCATCAACGAGGCTGGGCTTGCCGCCCACCAGCTGTTCCTCCCCGAGTCGCACTACGGCGAGCCTGACGGGAGTCGGCCGACCCTCTCGGTGGCGGTGTGGATGCAGTACTGCCTGGACAACTTCGCAACGGTCGCGGAGACCGTCGCGTGGATCGCAGACAGCCGGCTGCAGATCGCCGCGCAAACCGATCCGCTCACTGGCCTCGACGTGACGTTGCATCTCGCGCTCGACGATGCCTCCGGTGATTCAGCGATCATCGAGTACCTCGACGACACCCCGACGATCCATCATGGCCCGGAGTACACGGTTGTGACCAACTCCCCTCCCCTCGATGAGCAGCTCGCGCGGCTGCGCACCATCCAGGGGTTCGGCGGCGATCAGCCGCTGCCGGGCGGCACCGATCCCGACCAGCGCTTTGCCCGCGCGGCCTACTACCTTGACCGGCTCCCGCCTCCATCCAGCGTGACGGAAGCCGTCGCGTCGCTGCTCAGCGTCATGCGCAACGCCGCCCAGCCGTTTCGCGTCCCTGATCCGGATATGCCGTTCTCGTCGCAGACGCAGTGGGGGATCGTGGCCGACCTCACGAACCTCATCTACGTGTTCGAGTCCAAGCACCGTCCCAACATCGTGTGGGTCCGCATGAGCGGGCTGGATCTGTCGGCGGGCGCCCCGACGCTCAAGCTGGACCTGGTGAACGACCAAGGCCTGGAGGGAGGGCTCGTCGGCGATGTCACGGACGACTTCGTCGAGAGCCAGCCGATGCAGTTCCTCCGCGCGGCCGCCGCCGCAGCTTGATCGGAGAGTCACGGCTAGGCTCCCGTTGTGCCCAAGGGACGGCTGGAGGCATTCAGCGATGGCGTGATCGCGATCCTCATCACGATCATGGTGCTCGAGTTGCGCACCCCGGCCGGCACCTCCTGGCACGCGTTGGGCCATGAGCTGCCTGTACTCCTCGCCTACGCGCTCAGCTTCGTGTACCTCGGGATCTACTGGAACAATCACCACCACATGCTGGCCGCCGTGTCCCGAGTGACCGGCGTAGCCATGTGGGCCAATCTGCACCTGCTCTTCTGGCTGTCTCTGATCCCGTTCAGCACCGCGTGGATGAGCGAGCACCGGTTTCCGTCGACGCCGACCGCGGTCTACGGGATCGTCCTGCTTGCCGCCGCGATCGCCTACTACCTCCTGCAGACGATGCTGCTCCGCGGTGAAGGCCAGGGCTCCGTGCTGCGCGCCGCGATCGGCTCCGACGTGAAGGGCAAGGTCTCGCCGCTGCTGTATTGCCTCGGGATCGGCGCGGCGTTTGCCGATCGCTGGATCGCCCTGGCCGTGTACGTCGGCGTGGCGCTGATGTGGCTCGTGCCCGACCGCCGCGTCGAACGCCACGTGAGCACTGCGCAAGCGACGCCAACGGAATAGTCAGCCGGACGTCACTCATCCGCAGGCGTTTGGTGGGCAGCTCGGGCTGGCTATCTCGACACCACCAGCGGGACGAAGTGGTAGCCGTTGCGTTGCGGCAGAGCGCGCAGGCGCAGCGTCGCCTGTCCCGGCTTCCACAGGCCGAGAACGGTGCGTCCGCCGCCCTGGGCGATGATCACCAGACGCTCGTCGGCGGTCCAGGCGATGTCCGAGAACTTGATGTCGACCTGGGCCGGGTACCCGGCCAGGTGGGTGAAGACACCGGTCAAGGTGTCGAGCATCCACACGTCCTCGGCCTGAGCGGGACCGGGGTAGGCGGGAGAGCCGAAGTCGACCGCGACCAGGGGACCGTGGGGCTGGGGAACGATCCTGATGATGCTGTGGAAATAGCTCGGCCAGACGAGCTGCCGGCGATGGCCGCTGATCAGATCGACGAGGCTGAGCTTGCCGGGTCGGCCGCCGTCGGCGCCCACCGGGTCGCCCAGGGGGCCCTCCAGCGCGAGATCTCCGTGAAGCGCGGCGAGCTCGTCCACCTCCTGGCCGGTGGGAGATGCGGGTGTGACGGGAACCTGTGCACGGGTCCGGCCCGTCAGCGGATCGACGATCACCGACCGGTGGGTTCCCGCGATCCACACTCCCGCCGAGGTGTCAGCCAGCAGTGACCCGCATGCCACGGGAACGGCAGGTCGCGCTCCGGGCACGAGGCGCAGCGTGCAGGGACCACGCCGAGGCCACGTGAGCACCCAGGTCGCATCGGCGTCGCGCTCGGCGAGGGTGCTGTCGCGCCCGCGTGTGGGCACGGTCGCGAGGTCGCGCACGGCACCGTCGCCGGCGATGAGGAACTCGGTCTGACTGCGCGCGTACTGGACGCCGGCCAGCACTCCGCCGGGCGCCGGGGTCAGCGAACCGACAAGCGGACTCTGCGCCGTCGCGCGGCGCGGCAGGCCGAGGCCCGGCACGCTTCTGACCGTGTGGCGATCGACGTTGAGGATGAACGGCGGACCCTCATTCCCGACCGCCACGATGAGCAGCCCGGTCGGGCCCGTGAGCACCGGGCCCGTGAGTCTCGGAAGCGGCTCGGGCGGCGGCGGCCG
>JBAQGP010000130.1:0-5938 GCA_049287845.1 Solirubrobacteraceae bacterium
GCGGTGATCCGCGCGCTGCTCGCCGACGACCAAGCGCTGGTGCGCGCCGGGTTCCGCGCGCTGCTGGACGCGCAGGGCGGGATCGAGGTCGTCGGCGAGGCGGCGGACGGGCGCGAGGCGGTCGAACTGACGCGCGCGCTCATCCCCGACGTCGTGCTGATGGACATCCGCATGCCGACGCTCGACGGGATCGCCGCCACACGCGAGATCGCCGCGGACCCGGCGCTCGCCGGCGTCCGGATCGTGATCCTGACCACGTTCGAGCTCGACGAGTACGTGTTCGACGCGATCCGGGCCGGGGCGGCTGGCTTCCTGGTCAAGGACACCAAGCCGAGCGAGCTGATCGAGGCGGTGCGGGTGGTGGCATCCGGCGAGGCGCTGCTGTCGCCGTCAGTCACACGCCGGCTGATCGGCGAGTTCGCCGCGCGCGCCAAGGAGCCGCCCCGGTCGGGCGCGCTCGAGGAGCTGACCGACCGCGAGCGCGAGGTGATGGCGCTCGCCGCCACCGGCCTGTCGAACGACCAGATCGCCGAGCGCCTCGTCGTGAGCTCCGCCACGGCCAAGACGCACGTCAGCCGGGCCATGATCAAGCTCGGCGCCCGCGACCGCGCCCAGCTCGTCGTGATCGCCTACGAGTCTGGCCTCGTGCGACCCGGCTGGTCGGAGTGACCCGCGCGCGGGAGCTGCTCGTCGACCTCTCCACGCGCGTCCGCTCGGGCCCCGCGATCGCGGAGCGGCACGACCGCCTCGCCGCGCGGCGGCTTACGCGAGGGCGGCGAGGGGCTCCACACCCAGGTAGCGCCGCTGGGCCTCGGGGTCACCTGACAGCTCGGCGGCGGTCGTCTCGACTGCGATCGCGCCAGACACCATCACCAGCACGCGGTCGGCCACCGACGTGGCCACGCCGAGGTTCTGCTCGACCATGAGCAGGCCGATCCCCTCGCCCACGAGGGCATGGCAGGTCTCCACCAGTTCCTCGACGACGCGGGGCGCCAGCCCCTCGGACGGTTCATCCATGAGCAGCAGGCGCGGGTTGGTGAGGAGCGCCCGACCGATGGCCAGCATCTGCTGCTCGCCGCCCGAGAGTTGGGTTCCGCTCACGCGCCGGCGCTCCGCCAGCCGCGGGAACATCTCGTAGACCGCCTCGGGCGACCATCGCCCGCGGCGTCTGAGCCGCCCGGAGATCATCCGCAGGTGCTCGTCGACGGTGAGCGAGCCGAACAATCGCCGTCCCTGCGGGACGTATCCGATTCCGGCCTCGCAGATCCGATAGGCCGGGCGGCCGATGAGCTCGCGCCCCGCGAAGCGGACCGAACCGCGGGCCACCGGCGGAGCCATGCCCACGATCGCCTTGCACAGGCTCGTCTTGCCCATCCCATTGCGCCCGACCAGCGACACCGACTCCGCCCCCATCTCAAACGCGGCATCCTCGACTGCGAGCGCCGCGCCGTAGTAGGCGCGCAGGCCCGACACCTGCAGGAGGGGCTCAGTGTCCGCCATGACCGCTCCCCAGGTAGAGGTCGTGCACCGTCTGGTTGGCCCGGATCTCCGCAGGCGTGCCCTCGACCAGCTTCTCGCCCTGGTGCAGCATCGTGACCCTCTCCGCCACGGTGAGGGCAACGTCCATGTCGTGCTCGATGAGGATCAACGTCACGTCGCGATCCAGGCCGAGCAGGAGTGTGGTCAGGGTCACCCGCTCGGCGCGCGACAGACCCGCCGCGGGCTCGTCGAGCATCAGCAGGCGTGGCGCCGGAGCGATCGCCAGGCCGATCTCGAGCTGGCGCTGCTCGCCGTGGGCGAGCGAGCCGGCAATCGCGCCGAGCCGCCTGGTGAGACCGACCAGTTCCGCCACCTCGCGAGCCCGCCGGCGCATCGCGGCGTGCGCGGACCCGCCGCCCACCAGCCGCAGGTGCCCACGGCCGGCGCCGAGCACGGCCAGATACAGGTTGTCCTCCACGCTCAGGCCCGCCAGCACACGCGAGGTCTGATAGGTCCGGCCCAGCCCCAGGCGGGCGCGCCGGCGCACCGGTAGCGCCGTCACATCGCGACCGAACAGCTCAACCGTGCCCGCGGACGGCGGAAGGTCCCCCGCGATGACGTTGAAGTACGTCGACTTGCCGGCACCGTTGGGGCCGAGGATCGCCCGCCGCTCTCCCGGCATGACCTCGAGGTCGACCCCGTTGACCGCCGGCACGGCGCCGAAGTAACGGGTCAGGCCGCGGGTGCGCAGAAGCGGAACGGGGGCTGCGCCGGGCGCGGCGCTCGCGGTGGCGCCGGAGGCCCCGGTCACTGCGCCGCCCGTCCTGGCTCGAGCACTGTGGGAGAGTCGGTTCCAGCTGGCACCCCCGCGCCGGTTTGGGATCCCGGTCCTGCTTCGGGCGGGGTGGGGGCATCGGCGGGGGGCGCGTCCCCGTTGCGCGACCGGCGCCAGAGGGCGATGAGCCTCTGCGCCAGGCCCGTCAGCCCGTCGGGGCTGAGGACGAGGATGACCAGCAGGACGATCCCGATCCACGTCTCGAAGCGAGCCGTCAACCCGCGGGTGTAGGTGTCCAGCAGGGTGTACACGAGCGCCCCGATCCACGCGCCCTCGATCCGGTACAGGCCCCCGATCACCGCGATCGTCATCAGTTGGATGATCTGTGACACCTGGATCGTCCCCGGCGAGATGCGAGTGTCGTTCCAGGTGCCGAGCACGCCGGCGAGGCCGGCGATCACTGCCCCGAGCGTGAACGCCAGGGTCCGGTGCAGGCGAACGTTGTAGCCAAGCGCACGCATTCGGGTCGGGCCGTCGCGCACGCCCTGCATGACCAGTCCGAAGTTGGTGCGGGCGATCAGGCGGATGGCGAGGTAGACGATCACCGACACGCCCAGCAGCACCTCATACATCGCCGCAGGATGGGTGACGGGGTCGCCGATGAAGCCAGGGGCGGTCACCCCGTTGATTCCCTCATGACCACCGAAGGTGGGGACCTGGGAGAAGTAGTAGAAGGTGATGACCCCGAGCGCGAGGGTGATCATCAGCAGATAGATCCCCTCGCTCCCGCTGACGATCGCCCCGAAGGCCAGGCCGACGACGACCGTGATGGCGATCGCCACCACAGCGCCCAGCAGCGGATTCATCCCGTTGATCACGGTGACGCGCGCCAACACGAATCCGGCGATCCCGTACAGGCCGGTCTGGGCCAGGGACACGATGCCCCCGTAGGCGGCCAGGAAGGTGAGACTGACCGCACCCAATCCGTACACGAGTGCCTGCGCCGCCACCGCGCTGGTGAAGTAGGTGCTGAAGATGGCCGGTACCAGAGCCAGCGCGAGCACCAGCCCGCCGCCCAGCGCGATCCGCGGCCGGGAGCTCCCCGCGCTCCTCACGAGACCCTCCCGAACAGCCCGGCCGGCCGCACCGCCAACACCACGACGAGGAGGATGAAGGTGAGCAAGATGGCGTCGTTGGTCAGCGACTGCGGCAGATACACGGCCGAGAACTGCTCGATGAGGCCGAGCAGCAGCGCCCCGACGGCTGCGCCCCGCAGGCTCCCCAGACCGCCGACGATGACGACCACCAGCGAGCTGAGCAGGAACTGGTCGTCCTGGCCGGGCGCCAGCGACAGCGTGGTGCCGCCCATCACCCCACCGAGGCCCGCGAGGGCCGCCCCGATGAAGAAGGCACCGCCGAACACGAGCGGCACATTGATCCCCACGGCGGAGGCCATGTCACGGTCATCCACGCCGGCGCGCAGGAGGATCCCGAAGCGGGTGTAACGGATCACCAGCCACAGCACGAGGCCAATGACCAGCGCCGCGCCGAGGATGAACAGGCGGAAGAGCGGATACTGAAGCTGGTAGACGCCCAGCTCCAGCGATGCGGAGAGCTCGCCGGGAGCGGTCAACGTCGAGGGCGTCGAGCCGAAGTGGACGATCATCTGGTCGGCGAGGATCGTCGCCACCGCGATGGTGATGAGCGCCTGGCGCAGATCCTGACCCTGGTTCCAGCGCAGCAGCGCCTGGTGGACGAGCAGGCCGATCGCCCCCGTGATCAGCGCCGCGAGCACCATCGCCACCCACCAGTTCGTGCCGTGGTTGACGAGGTCAAGGGCGACGTAGCCACCAAGCAGGTACAGCGATCCGTGCGCCATGTTGACCACCCGCATCAGCCCGAAGATGAGGGTGAACCCGCTGGCGGTGATGAAGTACAGCGCGGCCAGGCTGAGCCCGTTGAGGCCGACGGTAATGAACTGGGGAACGTTGCCCTCGCCGCCGAAGCCCTGCCCGAACGCGTGGACGAGGACCCAGACCACGCCGAAGGCCAGCAGCAGCCAGCCGGCGGCTGCGGGTCCTCGGCGGGTGAGCGCCGTGCCTCCTCTCATGGCGCGCCACTGTAACAAGTAAACGAGCAACGAGCAACGACTATCGATTATTGATTTATGATGAGAAGGGCGATATAAGCCAGCTGGGCGACCCCGCCCCGGGCAGGCGCCGCTCCCGGCAGCCCGGCACAACGAGGAGGAGAGAGTCGCGAATGAGAAGACACAGCTTGTGGCGTTCCCCACGGCACCCGGCCACCGCACTCGCCGCCACGGCCGCTGCGGTTGCCGCGCTGGCGGCCGCCGGATGCGGAACGACGAAGTCGACCAGCTCGGCGTCAGGCGCGCCCGCGCCCACCACCGCATCCAAGGGTGCCGCGGCCGGCAGCTCGCACAGTGCCAATGCGATCAAGATTGGCGTGCTGACCACGTGCGGCGGGGCGTTTGCCCTGTTCGAGAACGAGGCCTTCTCCGGCGCCAAGTACGCGCTGGTTCAAGCGGCCGGCGGCAAGTCGCTGGGCACATCACCGCAGGCAGGGGTGTCGGGCGCGACGATCGCCGGACGGCCCGTGAGCCTGTACTTCGGCTGCTCGGACGCGACGCCCGACGTCGCCGTCTCGGAGGCGCGGCGGCTGGTTGAGAGCGACAAGGTCAACGTCCTCGTCGGCCCGCTGTCGGGCGACGAGGGCATCGCCGTGGCCAACTACGCCAAGACCCAGCCGCAGGTGACCTTCATCAACGGCACGTCGGGTGCGCAGGCGACGACGATGAGCGTCCACGCCCCCAACTTCTTCCGGTTCGGCGGCGACGGCGCCCAGTGGATGGCGGGCCTCGGGAGCTATGCCTACAAGGACCTGCACTGGCGCCGCGCCGCCATCCTCGGCGAGGACTACTCCTACCCCTATACGCAGGCGGCCGCGTTCATCAGCGAGTTCTGCGGCCTGGGCGGTCAGATCACCAAGCGCATCTGGGCGCCGCTGACGACGACCGACTGGTCGTCATACGCGACGCAGATCCCGAACGACGTCGACGGCTTCGTGCTGCTGACCGGCGGCACCGACACGATCGACATCCTCAAGGCGTACCTCGGCTTCGGAAAGCAGATCAAGGGCCACGTGCTCGGCGGCTCCTCGGTCATGGATCCGACGTCGTTCGCCCTCGGGTCGCAGCTCGCCGGACTCACCGGCGGCTCGCCCGTCCCGCTGGGCGGCACGAACACCCAGTGGACGAGTTACGTCAAGGGGTTCTCGTCCGTATATGACAAGTCGGTGGCCCAAAGCCTGTTCACCGTCCTGTACTACGACGGCATGATGTCGGCCATCAAGGGCCTGGAGCAGGTCAAGGGGTCGCTGGCGAACAACGAGTCGGCGTTCCGCGCCGCCCTGACCAACATGAAGCCGACCTTCCCCAACGGACAGGTCAGCCTCGACGCCAACCGCAACTCGATTCAGCCGGCCTACATCGTGCAGGTCCAGAACAACGGCGGGCTGGGCTTCAAGGTGCTGCGGACGATCCCGAACGTCAAGCAGGACTTCGGCGGCGTCTTCAAGCCAAGCAGCCCGGCGCCGAGCCGCACCGCACCGGCGTGCAACAAGGGTCCGCTCCCGCCGTGGTCGCAGGGCTGACCAGCGGCTCTC
>JBAQGP010000131.1:0-2102 GCA_049287845.1 Solirubrobacteraceae bacterium
ATTCACCACCCTCAACCACATCATCGTGTGATGTGCGCTCACCACATCGATTCCTAAGTTGTCGACATCGCCGGACACCCGCCCGGCACCCAGACAAAGGAGTCCGACGTGAGCACCACCACCACCCCCACCACCAACCGCCGCACCGCGGTCGCTGGCCTCTGCGCCGCGACCGCCGGCGCGATCTTCATCGGCGTCCAGATCGGCCACCCGTCGGCGACCGTGGCGCACCTCCTAACCACCGAGATGACGCTCCGCGAGACCGCAAAGGTCCTGATGGCCATCCTGGCGCTGGCCGGCTTTACCGGCATTTTCCTCCGCCACCGCGGCCGGCTCGGGCGCCTCGGGCGTGCAGGATACGGGCTGCTGACCGTCGGCTACCTCGCGATGTTCGCCGCCGAGTGCATCATCGGCTACTACCTCCCGACGGTGGCGCACTCGAACCCCGGCTACGTCCAGCACGTCATCAACGCGGCCATGGGTCACGGCCCGAGCGGCGGCATCGGCGTCATGCACGACCTGTTCATCGTCATGGGCATCGGTTATTCCCTCGGCGGTCTGCTGTTCGGCATCGCGCTGTTCCGCGCCCGTGTCCTTGCCCGCTGGGCCTCTCTGCTGCTCGCCTACGGCACCACCTCCGCCCTCGCGCTGTCGGTGCTGCCGGAGTCTTTCAGCCGCCCGTTCGCGGTGCCCACCGGCGTCGCGCTGATCGGCCTCGGCGTCTCGCTGTGGCGCAAGGAGCGCCCGCAGGCCAACACCATCGACGCGCCCGCAAGATTGCGGATCGCCGAGTCGGCGACCCGGTAAGCCAGCCGGTCCCGCTCGTGCCGCCCCGGCACCTGGCCTGGCACCAACATGCCGGCCGGGTGCCGGCCGTGGTTGACGGCTCTGCCGCCATAGGTCGCCGCCCTGCAATACCCACAGGCCCTCAGCGCACTGGAGTGCTCTCATGAACACCACCCCCACCACATACGCGATCCGCGTCAACGGCCATCTCGACGACCACTGGTCAGCTTGGCTCGGCGAGCTCGACATGACCCGCGACGACGACGGCACCACGACCCTCATCGTCTCGACCGCCGACCAAGCCCAACTCCACGGCGTGCTTGCCCGCCTGCGCGACATCGGCGCCGTCATCACCGAACTCCGTACCGCCGGTGCGCCCGTGCTCAAGCCGCCAGTCCTCAATGATGGGGCCCGAGTCATCGGATCAAAGCGACAGCAGTAAGCGGCTAGCTGAATCGGGGATCGCCCCCGCCGCCCGGCAGTAGCTCTGCTAGTTCGGTCCCGGCCTCTAACGCGTCCGGTCAGGCGTTGAGAGACGACGCGGCGTTGGGGACCGTGTCTTCACGTCTCAGCATGATGACGCTGCTCACGAGCACGAAGATCAGGAACAGCGCGAACCCGAGGAGGTCGAGAATCAGCCCGAACGAGGCGATGACGCCGCCCAGGCCGAAGCCTTGAAGGAAGAGCAGGATCCCAGCGATGATCGCAATCCACCCAAGCCAACGCGGCAGCACGCCGCTCCTCGTCACGAGCAGGCCTGCGGCAACAGCTGAGAGACTCCCGAAAACGTCCCCCACGCTCTCGAGCGCAAACGTCATCAGGTACAGGGTGTAGGAGACGCTGTGATCGTGTTGGGCGCTAAACGCCGAGCTTAGCGCCGACCAGGCCGGTGATGCCGATGTCGCTGACGGCATGCAGGGCGATAAAGAGCACTCCGCCGATCAGCACCAGGGAGCCGAGGATCCGGGGCCTGTCGGTGTCTCCGCGCAGCAGGTTGTACAGACTGCAGAGGTAGATCACGAACGCGGTGGCGTAAACGACGGAGAGACATGCGATCACCAACACCCGAGCGCGGTGCTCGTACAGCACACGCGCCATCTTCGCTGCCGAGTCGTTCTGGGTCAGTCCGACGCTGGCCGCGACCACAATCTCCGCCAGCAGCGCGATGAAAGGATGCCCGCCGCCGTACAGCTCATGCGCCAGGATCAAGCTGATTCAGGAGCGCTTCCCACCTTGTGAGTTCTCGTCCGAGGTGTTCGTCGGGGTCGCGGCGCCGCGTAGAGTGGCTAGTGCCGCGGCGAGCTGACCGAGGGATC
>JBAQGP010000132.1:0-1690 GCA_049287845.1 Solirubrobacteraceae bacterium
CCCTCGCGCTGGTGCCGCTGGGGCTGATCCTCTACTACCTGCTCAAGCAGGGGCTCGGCGAGATCTCCGGCAGCTTCTTCACCAGCGACCCCAACCTCAGCCAGTGCTTCCCCCACATCGCGGGCGCGCCGCCGCCGCCCCCGTGCAACATCGGCGGCATCCGTAGCGCGATCCTCGGCACCCTGGAGATCGTCGGGCTGGCCACCTTGGTCGCGGTGCCGGCCGGGATCGGGGTCGCCCTATGGCTGACCGAATACGGCAAGGCATCGCGGTTTGCGAACCTCGTCCGCTACTTCGTCGACGTGATGACCGGCGTGCCGTCGATCGTGTTCGGCCTGTTCATCTACATCGTGCTGGTGATCTCGCACGTCGGAGGCTCCGGCTTCGCCGGATGGAAGGGCGCGTTGGCGTTGTCGCTCCTCATGCTGCCGATCGTGATCCGGTCGTGCGAGGTGGTGCTGCTGCTCGTACCCGCCAGCCTGCGCGAGGCCGCGCTGGCCCTGGGGGCGCCGCGCTGGCGGATCGTGTGGAAGGTCGTGCTCCCCACGGCACGGACCGGGCTGGTCACCGGGTCCCTGCTGGCGGTCGCCCGCGGCATGGGTGAGACCGCACCGCTGCTGTTCACGGTCTCAGCGGCATCCGTGCTGACGGGGAACCTCAACTCGGAGATGAACACCCTCCCGGTGCAGATCTTCAGCGACATCACCAATCCCCGTGACGTCGTCGTCGCCCGTGCTTGGGGTGCCGCGCTGACCCTGGTCGCGCTGGTTCTGATTCTCAATCTGATCGCGCGAGCGATCTCACGCAGGAGCGCCATGACATGATCCCCCCGGAAACGACGAGCAAGGAACCACAGGAAATGTCGGCTGCCGGAGAACAGTCGGAGCACGAGACCGCGCCCGATCTCGCGGCACTGGGAGAGCGCCGCAAGGGTCATGGCGTGAAGGTTCGCGACCTGCACGCCTACTACGGCGCGGTGCACGCGATCAAGGGCATCGACATCGACTTCCCCGCCAACGAGGTGACCGCCATCATCGGGCCCTCGGGCTGCGGCAAGTCGACGATGGTGCGCTGCATCAACCGCATGCACGAGGAGATCCCGGGTGCCCGCTCCGAGGGCCATGTGACCCTCGACGACCTCGACGTCTACGGCGACGGCGTGGACGTCACGGCGGTGCGGCGGATGATCGGGATGGTGTTTCAGAAGCCCAACCCGTTCCCGACGATGTCGGTCTTCGACAACGTGGCCGCGGGCCTTCGGCTGACCGGGACCAAGCACGACAACCTGCGTGAGCGCGTCCACCGTGCCCTGCGCGCCGTCGGGCTGTGGGGCGAGGTCAAGAACCGCCTCAACGCGCCGGGCATCGGACTCTCGGGCGGCCAGCAGCAGCGTCTGTGCATCGCCCGCGCGGTGGCCGTCGAGCCCGAGGTCATCCTCATGGACGAGCCTGCGTCGGCCCTTGACCCGATCGCCACGCTGAAGGTGGAGGAGCTCATCGACGAGCTCAAGAGCCGCTACACGATCGTGATCGTCACCCACAACATGCAGCAGGCCGCGCGAGTCGCCAACTCGACGGTATTCATGCTCGACGGCGAGGTGGTGGAGCACGACGAGACGACCAAGCTCTTCACCAACCCCTCCGATGAGCGCACCGAACGCTACGTGACCGGCAAGTTCGGTTAGGAGGCC
>JBAQGP010000133.1:0-2080 GCA_049287845.1 Solirubrobacteraceae bacterium
GGCTGGGACACCACCTCGCCGCTGAAGACGTCCGGCTCGCCATGGCCGTTGTGCCCTCCCAGCCGGTCGGCGACCTCGCCCATGATCGCGCCGGCGATCTCGAGGGCCTGGTGGGCCGTCCGGAGGGTCATCTCGATCCCGCGTGTGGCGAACCGGTACTGGCGGGTAAGCAGGGAGCCGAGCACGGGTGGCTCGCTACCCCACGCTCCCCGACCGTAAGCACATTGCCGGCGCCACCCAACCCATCCCGATCACGTAGGCTGCGCGTCGCAGGTGATGAGAACCGCATGGTAGAAGTGGATCTGAAGGCTCTGCTCGATCCCAGGACGCTGGTCGGCGGCGGGCTGAAACTCGCCGAGCGCCTCGGCGACGAGGCCTACTTCGCTGCCGTGTGCATCCGCAGCGGCATGGTCGGGCCCGAGCTGCCCCACAAGGTGGCGCAGATGGTGCTGGCCTTTGAGCGGCACGGCATGTTGGCCGGCGCGGTCACGATCGGCGCGATCCGCCACGGCGACCGGGTCGCGATCCGCGACGAGCGCGGCGATGTCACGTACACCGAGCTCGACGAGCGGACCAATGCGCTGGCCAATGCCTGGCGCGATGAGGGCCTCAAGCCCGGTGACGGCGTGGCCATTCTCGTCCGCAACCACCGGGGCTTCCTGGAGTCCGTGTTTGCGGCGGCCAAGCTGGGCGCGAAGATCATCCTGCTCAACACGTCCTTCGCCGGCCCCCAGATCCGCGCGGTGGCCGAGCGCGAGGGCACCGACCTGCTCGTCTACGACGATGAGTACGCCGAGGTGCTCGAGGGCGTCGATCCGCCGCACGGACGCTGGCGCGCCTGGGTCGACGACGAGGCGCAGCATCCGGAGCGTGTCGATGACGCGCTCGAATCGCTGATCGAGGGCGGCGACACCAGAAGGCCGCCTCGGGCCGGCCACCCACCCAAGATCGTGATCCTCACCAGCGGGACGACCGGCACTCCCAAGGGGGCCCCCCGCGACGAGCCCAAGTCGCTGGGCATCATCGGGGGTCTGCTCAGCAAGGTGCCCTTCCGGACACGCGAGACGACCGAGCTGGCCGTTCCGATGTTCCATGCCCTGGGCTTTGCCGGCATGGCCCTCGGGCTGGCGCTGGGGTCGACGCTCGTCGTGCGCCGCCACTTCGACCCCGGGGCGACCCTCGACAGCCTCCAGGACAACCAGGCCACCGCGCTCATCGTCGTTCCGGTCATGCTCCAGCGCATGCTCGAGCTGCCCGACAACGAGGTCGCCGCGCGCGACACGTCCCATCTGAAGGTCATCTTCGTGTCGGGCTCGGCACTGAGCGTCGACCTGGTCAAGCGTTCGATGAAGGCGTTCGGGCCCGTCGTCTACAACATGTACGGATCCACCGAGATCGCGTACGCGACGATCGCGACACCCAGGGACCTGCGCGAGGAGCCCGGGAGCGTGGGCAAGGTGGTCCGCGGGGTGGTGGTCAAGATCCTCAACGACGACGGCGAGGAGGTCAAGGCCGGGGACACCGGCCGGATCTTCGTGGGCAACAGCGCCCAGTTCGAGGGCTACACCGGCGGCGAGACCAAGGAGCAGATCGAGGGCCTGATGTCCTCGGGCGACGTGGGCCACTTCGACGACAGGGGGCGGCTGTTCATCGACGGTCGCGACGACGAGATGATCGTCTCGGGCGGCGAGAACGTGTTCCCCGCCGAGGTCGAGGATCTGCTGGCCGGCCACGAGGCGATCCAGGAGGCCGCCGTGATCGGTGTGGAGGACGAGAGGTTCGGCCAGCGGCTGAAGGCCTTCGTCGTGCTGCGCGACGGCAACAAGCTGTCAGAGGACGAGCTCAAGGCCTATGTCAAGGACAACCTCGCCCGCTACAAGACCCCGCGGGAGGTCGTGTTCATGGACGAGCTGCCGCGTAATCTGACCGGCAAGGTGCTCAAGCGCGAGCTTCAGGAAGAGGACGCGTAGCCGAGCCACCCACATTCGGGCCGCCGTTCGCCGCCTACCAGGCTGAGATCCTCCTGCGCGGCCTGGCGGGCGAGCGTCCCGGCCACCCCGTGGCCTGGGCCGAGCTGGCG
>JBAQGP010000134.1:0-4810 GCA_049287845.1 Solirubrobacteraceae bacterium
GCCCCAGCAACCCCAGGGCTCCCGCCGCGCCGATGAGCAGCGGCACGCCCACGCTCCCATCGACGGCCGCGAGGGACGCTCCGGCGACGGCCAGACCCAACGTCAGCCCGACCAGGTGCCGGCCGCGGGCGCGCAGCTCGCGCAGGCGGCGAATCGCCTGATCGAGGTCGAGCTGCGGGAGGTCGAGAAAGCCCGGCACATCGCCGAGTATGACGTCCGCGGTGAGGTGTCGCCCGCCCTCCGACGATGCCTCAGCCCGACACCAGCTGATGGGTGCGGAGTCCCTTCTTGCGGTCAAGCACCATCAACGCGCCATGAAGCACCCCCTCGCCGTACTCGCTGCCGGGGTTGATACAGACAGTGCGTCCGAGCTTGGTCATCGCGCGCGACTCGTGGATGTGCCCGTGCAGCGCGACCAGCGGCTGGTAGCGCTCGATCAGGTCGCGCACCGCCGCCGAGCCGGCCGAGGTCATCGCCACCGAGCCGCCGCGGACCACCGGCTTGAGCGTGGCGTCGAGCTCGGGCGCCTGATCGAGCGCCGTCCCCTTGGGCGGGACGTGGAGGTTGAAGACGCTGCGCTGCGGGTCCTCCAGCTTGGCCGCCAGTTCCTCGAGGTGCGTGGCCAGCTCGTTCTCGGGCAGCTCGCGGGGGGAGTTCCAGGGGGTGGGATTGGCGATCCCGCACGACAGCATCTGAATCGACTCCGCCAGCTCCACCGTCTCGTCCTCGCAGTCGACGTTCAGCGGCGATTCGGCCAACACCTCCTGCAGCGCCGGCTCGTCGTCGTTGCCGAGCATCATGAACAGCCGGATGCCCGTTCCGGCCAGACGCTCCTGCGCCAGCTCGAGCCACGCCCGCACGCTTTGCGCCATGGCCCGGGCGAACAGGTCGCTGACCGCCTGATCGTCGCCGTGGGTGGCGGCGAGCTCGTCCTCGGTGGTGACGTACGGATAGAAGCCGCGGTTGCGTATCTGTGTCTCCAGCGACTCCAGCTCCTCGGCGGGGGCGACACGATCGCCGATGAGCTCGGGCACGCGCAGGCTCCCGTTGGAACGGATGATCGGCACGACCGCCTTGCCGGTGATGTCGCCGCCCATGACCAGGACGTCGGCGCCGTAGAACTTCCCGGCATTGATGAACTTGCGCCACAGGCGGTCGGCGCCGTGAATGTCGGAGGCGTAGTACAGGGTGAAGCTCATCGGACGACCTCCTCCGGCGTCTCATACCAGCGCTTGCGCCGGCCGATCTTGGCGCGCAGCTTCCACGACCGCGACTTGGGAGCCTGTTCCATGCGCTCGCGCAGTCGGGCGCTGTGCCCGCGCAGTGCGGAAGCCTCCTCGCCGGTCAGGCCGAGCTCGTCCACGAGCCGGTCCAACGCCTGCAGGTTGTCGCTCGCCGTCGTGAACAGGCCCCAGTCGGCGGCGCACACCTCGCTCACGTAGCCGGCGTTCAGATGTCCCGAGCCATCGACGTCGCTGAGCTCGTGGTCGATCAGCAGCATGGCGGCGTCGGTGAGGTCCTTGCGGTTGACCTCGGCGACCTGGAGCTTGGCCAGTAGGAGGTCGGCGGCGGTCAGTGTGCACGGCTCGAGTTCGAGCCGTGCCCCGAAGTCCAGCTCGTGCGACATCGTGAAGCGGTCGAGGAACACGTCGATGTGGAACGAGCCGTCGGCGGCGTGGTAGAGCAGGCGGCTGGCGCCGTGGGCGGCGTTGAAGCTCCGCTCGGGCACGTAGCCGGCCGCCTCGAGCAGGTCACGCAGGTCCCGGGACTCACGGCGGTGCGCGACGAGATCGACGTCGGCGTAGTCGCGCCCCAGCAGGCTGCGCGTCCGCTCTGTGCTGCGCTGCCAGATGGCGACGCCGCCAAACAGGCGCACGGCCAGCTTGACGTCGCCGGCCATCTGGACCAGGCGTGGGCCCTCCTCGAGTGGCCGTCCACTCACTCGGGCGGGATCTCCCGGAACGTGTTGGTGAGCGAGATCCCCTGGCTGCGGCGATACAGCGACACGCCGAGGTACCAGAACACGGCGATGATCGGGGCCACGAACACCTTGATCATCGGGCCCCAGCCCAGGTGGCCGCCGAACCCGGTGTGCAGGGCGGCGTAGATGACGAACGTCCACGACAGGCCGGAGACGAGGGACACCAGCGTGATCACCGGCACCCCCGCCACGCGGGCGCGCGCCCAGCGGGGGGCATCCTCGTGCATGGCGGCGCGGCGATAGGGCACCGACCCGGCGGCGATCGAGACCACGATGAAGGCCAGTCCCATGATCACCACCACATTGAGCAGGAAGGCGCCCAGTCCCTGGTAGATGTTGAGGTAGTTGAGCAATTCGACGACGAGCGCCACCACCACCGTCGCCACCACCGGGGTGTGGAAGCGATCCGACACGTCGGTGATGCGTGCGGGGGCCAGGCGGTCGAAGGACCAGGCGAACAGGTTGCGCGTGCCCAGCATAAAGCCCGTCGGCGTCCACCAGAAGATGGCCAGCAGAAAGCACAGGACCACGATCACACCGAGCACCTGACCACCGGGGAGGAACTTGACCATCGCCGGCAGGTACGGCGTGAACGCCAGGTTCCAATGGGCGGAGCCGCCCCCGAGCCCGAGGTACACGACCGAGCCGAAGAACTTGTAGCCGTAGTACTTGTAGACGAGCAGCGAGGCGGCCATGTAGATGACCGCGGCGGCGGCCAGGCCGCCGATGATCGAGGTGACCGCCGTGCGGCGCGCATTCTTGATCTCCCCGGCGAAGTACCCCGTCCACTGGAACCCGGTGTACACCTGGAAGCAGTAGACCATCGCGGCGAGGGTGGCCCCGAGCTCGACGCTGCCACCGGCCGAGAAGCCCAGCGACTTCACCTTGGCCAGGATCGCGTTGTAGGTGGTGCCGGAATCGTGGTTCCAGTGCGAGACGAAGGTCGAGTGGCTGCCGAACAGCATCAGTACCAACCAGATGGCCATGCCGATCCACACGATCGCGAACGTCACCTTCATGTAGCGCGCAACGGCGCGGACGCCGAACACCATGAGGCCGGCGAACAGGATCGTCAGCACGGTGGCGATCAGCATCATCTCCCCGTTGGACGGGGCGTTGATCGCCTTGCCGTGGATCCCGGCCACGAACCCGAGGGCCGGCAGCACGATCGACAACATGAACGTGAAGTTGAAGGCCACCCATGTCAGGAACACGAAGGTCAGCGCGAAGTTGACCACGAAGCCCAGAAACGGGCTGAGCGTTCGTGACACCCACACGTAGTCACCGCCGGAGCGCGGCATCAGGGCGGTGAAGTACAGGTACACCAGCCCGAAGCACGCCACCAGCGGGGTGGCGATGAGGAACGACACGAACATGTTCGCGTGCGGCCAGAACTGCGGGGCGAACCCCATGACCTGCGTGATCCCGACCGGGATGAGAACGGCCGAGAAGACGAGATTGAACGCGTCGAAGCCGCTCAGCTCCCGGACCAGCCCGGTCGCATTGCGCGTGAACAATGTCGGCGTTGTTGTTGATGACTGCTCTGTCTCCATCTCTCCACCCTTTCTGACCCTGAGGTCAGTCAGTCCATGAAAGCCCCTCCGTTGACCGCCAGCGCCTCGCCGGTGATGAAGCCGGCGTCCTCTCCGACGAGGAAGGCGACGGCGCGGGCCACGTCCTCGGGCTGCTCCAGCCGGCCCATCGGCGTATCCGCCACCCACAGCTGCTCGACATCCTCCGGAGCCACGCCGCGCAGCTCGGCCTCCCACGCCAGCTCGCGCTCCTGCATCGCGGTGGCCACGAAGCCGGGGCACACGCAGTTGACGCGGATCGAGTCGGCGGCCAACTCGAAGGCCATCGCCTGCGTGAGCCCGACGACTCCGAACTTGGACGCCACGTAGTCAGACAGGTAGGGCACCCGGCCCTGCTTGCCGGCCATCGACGCGGTGTTGACGATCACGCCGCCCTGGCCGAGCCGCCGCATCGTCCGCGCCGCGGCCTGCCCGCAGATGAACACCCCCTTGAGGTTGATGCCCAGCGTGCGGTCCAGATCGGCCTCGGACACCTCCGTGAAGGCGTGCATGTGCGAGATCCCGGCGTTGGAGCACCACACGTCGAGCCGGCCGTGGCGCTCGGCGACGGCATCGGCCAACCGCCCGGCGGCATCCGCGCTGGTCACGTCCAGGACCTCGCTCCACCCGTCGCCCTCCAGCGAGGCGACGGTGGCGGCGGCGCGATCGCCATCGATGTCGGTGGCGACCACGATGAAGCCGCGATGCGAGAGCTCGCGGGCGATGGCGGCGCCGATGCCCGAGCCCGCTCCGGTGACGACGGCGACGGGATTGCTCATGACCACTCCTCCGCGGCGAGACGATGGGAGATCGGCCGCAGCGCCGGCTCGAGCTCTCGGTAGATGGCATACAGCTCGTCGTAGCGCTGACGAAACCGGGGGCGGGGCTCGATCGGGTCCCCGAGCTTGACCAGCGGCCGAATCGCCTCCCATCGCGTGCTCCCGGTGCCGACGCCGGCGGCCAGGGCGGCGCCGAGGGACGCGCCGGGATGGTCGAGCACCGGCGCCAGGGCGACGTCGAGCACGTCAGCAAGGATCTGCTTCCACAGCGTCGAGTGGCTGCCTCCGTTGGTGACGCGCGCGCGGCCGAGCGCGACTCCGCGCTCGGCGAACACCTCGACATGGTGGCGAAAGCCGTAGGCGACGGCCTCGAGTGCCGCACGGTGCAGATGTCCGCGCTCGTGCCCCAGATGCAGTCCCACGAACGCGCCGCGCAGGGCGGGATCATGCAATGGGGACTTCTCGCCCAGGAAGTACGG
>JBAQGP010000135.1:0-2665 GCA_049287845.1 Solirubrobacteraceae bacterium
GTCCAGCAGCGCTCGCCGGGTCGCCTCCTCGGTGGCGTCGCTGTGGCGGTTGATCGGCGCCGCCACCCCGATGGAGGCCAGGGCGTGGCCACCCGCGTCCAGGATGGGGGCCGCGAGCGCCCACGCGCCGTCGAACGTCTCCTGCCAGCTGATGCCCCAGCCGTTGGCGCGGATCAGGGCAAGGCGCTCGCGGATCACGGCCTCGTCGAGCAGTGTCCCGTCGGCCAACGCCTCGCGCGGGCGGGCCAGCACCTGCTCGATGACCGGATCGGGCGCGCAGGCGAGGAGCGACCGTGCGGTGGCGCCCGCGGTCAGCGGGACGCGCGTGCCCAGCTCAGCGGTGACGCGCAGCCGCTGGGGCGAGTCGACGGCGGCGACGTAGACCGCCGTGCCCAGCGCGGGCTCGGCGACGGCAACGAGGACGAGCTCGCCGGTGGCCTGGGCCAACGCGCGCAGCTCGGCGTCGACGATGCCGGGGAGGTCAAGCGATGCGCGCGCCCGGTCACCGAGGCGCACCGCCCCGATCCCGAGCCGGTAGGACCCGGCGTCGTCGCGCAGCAGGTAGCCGGCGCGCTCGAGGCCGCGCAGGATGCGGTTGAGGCTGCTCGACGGCATCCCGAGATGACGGCGCAGGTCGGCCTCGCTCCAGCGCTCGCGGGCATCGCCGAATGCGTCCAGGACGCGCAGCGCCTTGTCGAGGACCTTGGGGGTCTCGGGGTCGGCGCCGGTGCGCGGGCGAGCCATCAGCGCCGCCCCGAGGCCGCCCGATCGGGTTGCCTCCCGCGCGCGGAACTGGTACGTTGCCTGTCAATTCCGGGAAACATTTACCGATATACGGGAAAGCTTACCACATGATCAGAACGGGCGAGGAGTACAGAGCATCGATCCGCGACGGGCGCTCGGTGTGGATCGACGGCGAGCGCGTCACCGACGTGGCCACCCATCCCGCGTTCCGCCCCATCGTCGACGCCCGGGCGCGCATCTACGACATGGCCCACGATCCCGCCACCCATGAGCGCATGTCCTACCTCGACGCCGAGAGCGGCGAACGCTGCCCCACCGGCGCCAAGCTGCCCCACACCCGCGAGGACTGGCATGCCAAGCGTGCCGCCGTCGACTGCGTGCTCGACGACCTCGCCGGCATCGTCACGCGCGTCGGCGACGAGACCGTGGGCGAGATGTGGTCGCTGTATGACGGCCAGGACGTGCTGGACGAGATCGACCCGCAGTTCTCCGCTCACATCCGCCACCACGTCCGCCACGCCGAGCTCGCCGACCCGTTCCACGTCTCGGCCAACACCGATCCCAAGGGCGACCGCGCGCGCCGGCCCCAGGACCAGGACCCCGACGTCCTGCTCCACGTCGCCGGCGAGACCGACAACGGGATCATCGTCCGCGGCGCCAAGTTCGAGACCGCCGCGGCTTATGCCAACCAGGCCTTCGTCAAGCCGACGATCGGCGACTGGGGCGACCAGGAGCTGTCTGACTACGCCGTCGGCTTCATCGCCGACATGGGCGCCCCCGGCATCCGCCACATCTGCCGCTCGTCGTTCGCGCAGCGCGGCTCGGTCGAGGACTATCCGCTGTCAGGCCGCTTTGACGAGATCGACACCATGATCGTCTTTGACGACGTGGAGATCCCGTGGGAGAACGTCCTCTTCTACCGCCACACGCGCGCGGCGGCGTTCATCCGGGCCACGCTGCACCGCTACAGCATGTTCGCGTTCGTCCAGCGCCACCTGCGCTTTGCCGACCTGCTGGTCGGGGTCGCGGCGCTCAACGCCACGCAGACCGGCGTCAAGGCCCACCAGGGCGTGCGCGAGAAGCTGGCTGAGCTGGCCTGCTATCGCGAGGGCATCCACGCGCACCTGACCGCGGCCATCGAGCTCGGCGAGCCCAGCCCGGGCGGGCTGCTCATGCCCAACCAGGCACTGCTCTACACCGGCCGCGTGCTGGCCTGCACCCAGCTGCCGGCGATGATGCACCTGGCCCGCGACCTGTGCGGGGGCCAGCTCTGCGTCACCCCGAGCGCCGCCACCTTCCAGGATCCCGAGGCGGGACCATGGCTGGACAAGTACCTGGCCGTGGGCGACATCAGCGCCGAGCAGCGGCGCCGGCTGTTCGCGTTCGCCCGCGACCTGCTCAACTCCGACTACGCCGGGCACCGGCTCACCTTCCAGCTCTTCGCGCAGTCCCCGGCGTTCGCCCACCTGCTCGCCGTCTACAACAACTATGACTTCGAGGGCCCGATCGACCTGGTACGGCGCTACGCCGGCATGAACGGGGGCGCCGAGGCCGTCGCCTCGACGGCGGCCGCCTCATGAGCGACCTCAACGTCATCCACGCCGCGCAGCTCGCGCGGATCTCAGACCACGGCGAGGCGCGGCGCGGCGCGGCCCAGGGCGAGCTTGACCTCATCGCCGATGGAGCGGTGGCCATCCGTGACGGCGCGGTGGTGGCGGTCGGCGAGACCGCCGACGTGCTGCGCGACTTCGGCGATCCGAGCGTCCACACCCTCGACGTGACCGGCCGTTCAGTCCTGCCGGGCCTCATCGAGTGCCATTCACATCCGTTGTTCGCGGGCAGCCGCCACGCCGAGTACGCCAAGCGCCTGGGCGGGGCCAGCCTCGCCGAGATCGCCGCCGGCGGCGGCGGGATCTGGGCC
>JBAQGP010000136.1:0-7021 GCA_049287845.1 Solirubrobacteraceae bacterium
CTCGGCCCCTGGCGGCGCTCCGCAGGGCTCGATGTCCTCCACGCCGGTGAGCGCCCCCTCGGCCGGCACCCCCGCCTACCTCCAGCAGGCCTACGACCTCACCTTCCTGTCGCAGACCGCCGGGGCCTCGGACACGGTGGCGGTCGTCGACGCCGGCGACGATCTCAACGCCCAGGGCGACCTGGCCACCTACCGCAGCACCTACGGCCTGCCGCCGTGCACCACCGGCACCGGGTGCTTTGCCAAGGTCAACCAGAGCGGTACGGCGTCGCCGCTGCCCAGCCCCGCGGGCTCAGACTGGGAGGCGGAGACCTCGCTGGACCTCGATGCCGTCTCGGCGATGTGCCCCAACTGCCACATCCTGCTGGTGGAGGCCAACAGCTCGCTGACCACCGACCTCGACGCCGCCATCGCGGCGGCGATCAGCCTCGGCGCCAACCAGGTCTCCAACAGCTGGTCGGGCACGTCCAGTGCCCCCGTGGGCGTGGGCAGCTTCACGGGCGCCGCGATCATCGCCGCCACCGGCGACCACGGCTATCCCGGCGCGGGTGTCGACAACTACCCGGCGGCATTCTCCGGCGTCACCGCTGCCGGCGGTACGACGCTCTCCGGCGCGGCCGGCGGCACCAGCACCCGTGGCTACACCGAGTCGGCCTGGTCGCTCAACAGCTCCGGCATCAATTGGGGCGGCGGCTCGGGCTGTGACACCCATGAGCCCAAGCCCGCCTACCAGGCCGACACCGGCTGCACGGGCCGCTCCTACGCCGACATCTCAGCCGATGCCAATCCCGACACGGGCCTGCGCGTCTATGACTCGGGTAACGGCGGATGGTTCGTGGAGGGCGGCACGAGCCTGGCCACACCGCTCATCGCCGCCTTCGAGGCGCTCACCGGTGTCAATGGCGCAACCGCCCAGTGGGCCTACACCGACAGCGCCCTGCTCAACGATCCCGTCTCGGGCTCCACCGGCAGTTGCGCCGCGGGGTTCGCCTACATCTGCAACGCGGGCACCGGCTACGACGGGCCCACGGGCATCGGCTCGATCTCCGGGGCAATCGCGGCGGGCGCCCCCGGCATCGGCGGCCCCGCGATCGGCGACGGCACCACCAACAGCTACACGCAGACCGTCGGGACGAACACGGCGACCCTGGTCGGCGGCATCTATCCCAACGGCCTGGACACCACCTACTTCTGGCAGTACGGGACCTCGACCGCCTACGGCCGCCAGACGACCCCGCAGGACATCGGCTCGGGCACGGCGCCGGTCACCGCCCAGGCGAGCCTCACCGGCCTGACCCCGGGCGTCACCTACCACTACCGCCTGGTGGCGACCAACAGTGCCGGCACCGACTACGGCTATGACTACACGCTGGCGACGTCGACTGTCAGCACCGTCGCGCCGGTCAGCACCGTCGTGCCGGTCGTCAGTGGGCAGGCCCTCCAGGGCCAGACCGTGAGCGCCTCGACCGGCAGCTGGAGCCCGACGCCCACCAGCTACACGTATCAGTGGCAGCGCTCGGCCGACGGGGGGGCCACGTGGACGAGCATCGGCGGCGCCATCTCGTCGAGCTACACCGTCGCCACCGGTGACCTCGGCGCCCAGATCCGGGCCGTGGTGAGCGCCACCAACTCCTACGGGACCACGGCCGTCCAGACTGCCCCGGTGACGATCGGCTCCGGCGCGCCGGCGGTCACCACCGGGCCCACCGTCTCCGGTCACGCCAACCAGGGCCAGATCCTCAGCGCGACCTCGACGTGGAATCCCGCCGGCACCTCCTACAGCTACCAGTGGCAGAGCTCGAGCGACAACGGCGCCACGTGGACGAATCTCAGCGGCGCCACCTCCTCCACCTACACGCTCACGGCCGCAGATCTCGGCCATCTCGTCCGCGTCTCGGTCACGGCCGTCAACGCCTACGGGACGGTCACCGGGTCGAGCTCCGGCGTCGGGCCCGTCCTCAACAACGCGCCGATCAACAGCGCGGCGCCGGCCCTGACCGGTACGCCACAGCGCACCGGACTGCTGTCGACCACCGCCGGGACCTGGACGGGCTTGGGCGACATCATGACCTACCAGTGGCAGCGCTCCCCCGATGGCACCACGTGGACGGGCATCGCGGGGGCCACCGCCTCGACCTACACCGCGCAGTTCGCCGACGAGGGCGATTTCGTGCGCGCGCTGGTCACCGCCACCAACGCATCGGGCGTGACGAGCTCACCCACCGCACCGACGCAGATCATCGCGCCGTTCCCGCCCGCCAACACCGCGCCGCCGGTCATCACCGGCGCAGCCGAGCGCGGCATCACCCTCAACGCCAGCCTCGGCACGTGGACCGCGCCCGACAACGTCTACACCTACCAGTGGCAACGCGACGCCGGTGAGGGCTACGTCGACATCTACGGCGCCAACGCCGCCGCCTACACCCTGGTGGCCGACGACGAGGGCGCGACGGTCCGCGTGCTCGTCACCGCCACCGACCCGGACGGCACCATCACCCAGGCGAGCGCGGCGAGCGCGCCCGTCACCGACGCCGTCCCGGTCAACACCGCCGTCCCGCAGATCGACGGCACCATCCAGCGCGGCTTCACGATCACCGGCGACGTCGGGACGTGGGCCGGGATCGGCAACGACTACGCCTATCAATGGCAGCGCTCGGCCGACGGCGTCTCATGGACCAACATCTCCGCGGCCACCACGCCCACCTATGTCGTGGACCAGACCGACGAGGGCGATCGCCTGCGGGTGATGGTGACCGTCACCAACCCCGACGGCAGCGCGGCGACGCCGAGCGCGGCGTCGATCGTCGTACCCACCACGCCGCCGGTCGCGACGACCGGCCCCTCGTTCACCGGCACCGCTCAGCGCGGCAACGTGCTGACGGCCACCCGCGGGGTCTGGAGCGCCGTCGGCGACGCCTACAGCTACCAGTGGCAGCGCTCCCCCGACGGCACCACGTGGACGAACATCACGGGCGCCACCGCGCTCACCTACACGTTGCAGACCGCCGACGAGTCCGACTTCGTGCGCTTCATCGTCACCGCCACCAACCCCGACGGCACGACGACCGCATCGAGCGCGACGACGAGCGCCGTCGTCGCCACTGCGCCCGTCAACATCGCGATCCCGACGATCATCGGGACGCCGGCGCGCAGCACGAACGTCAGCGCCACCGCGGGGACATGGAGCGGCATCGGCAACACCTACACCGTCCAGTGGGAGCGCTCCACCGATGGCGGCACGACGTGGACGAACATCTCCGGCGCCACGGCGTTCAGCTACACGATCACGGTCGCCGACGAGGCCTCGGCGATCCGCGCGCTGATCAGCGCGGTCAACCCCGACGGCAGCGCGTCCGCGGGCTCTGCCGCCACCCCCGTCATCTCCTCCGCTCCGCCGGTCGCGGTCACCAGCCCCGTGATCACCGGCGCCCCGCTGCGCGGCGACGCGCTCAACTCCACGCAGGGCCTGTGGACGGGCATCGGCAACGCCTACTCCGACCAATGGCAGCGTTCGGCCGACGGCGGCACCACGTGGCGGAACATCACCGGCGCCACCACCGGCAGCTACACGCTGACCACCGCCGACGTGGGCGACGTGGTGCGCCTGCTCATCACGGTGGTCAACCCCGACGCGACGGTCTCGGCGCCCAGCAACGTGACGATGACCGTGAGCGCCACGCCGCCGGCCAACACCGCTTCCCCCGGCATCTCCGGCGCGCCGCAGCGTGGCCTGACGCTCAACTCGGCGGTGGGGACATGGAACGGCATCGGCGACACGTTCGCCTTCCAGTGGCAGCGGTCGGTCGACGGCACGACCTGGACGAGCATCAGCGGCGCCAACGGCGCCTCCTACCAACTCCAGCCCGCCGACGAGGGCGACGTCGTGCGGATCGTCGTCACCGGCACCAACGCGGACGGGACCGCCTCGTCGGCGAGCCCCCCGAGCGCGACGGTGGCGGCCACGCCCCCGGTCAACACCGTGGCGCAGGTGATCACGGGGTCCGCCCAGCGCGGGCAGACGCTGCTCTGCAGCGCCGGCACCTGGCTGGGCATCGGCAACAGCTACGCCTATCAGTGGCAGCACTCCTCAGACGGCGGCACGACATGGACCAACGTCGGCGGCGCCACCACCGGGAGCTATCCGCTGGGCACAACCGACGAGAACACCCAGCTGCGTGTCGTCATCACCGCCACCAACGTCGACGGGGCCGCCAGCGTCACCAGCGCCCCCACGGCCACGGTGCCCACCGCTGCCCCGGCCAACACCATGGCGCCGACGTTCACCGGCACCGCCCGTCGCGGCTTCATCCTCACCGCAGCACCTGGCACGTGGAGCGGCATCGGCAACACCCTGGCCTACCAGTGGCAGCGATCCACCGACAACGGCAACACGTGGTCGGCCATCGCCGGAGCCACCTCGAACACCTACGCGCTCGGCGTCGGCGACGAGGGCGCGATCGTGCGCATCATGGTCACCGTCTCCAACCCTGACGCCACGGTGAGCGCGCCCAGCAACCCGAGCGCGACCGTCGGCACCTCGCCGCCGACCAACAACAGCCTCCCCACCATCCGCGGCATCGCCCAGCGCGGCAACACGTTGTCCTCCACCACCGGCGCCTGGGCGGGCACCGGCAACGGCTTCACGCTCCAGTGGCAGCGCTCCGCCGACAACGGCACGACATGGACGAACATCGCCGGGGCCACGGGCGTGCTCTACACGATCCAGGCCCCCGACGAGGGTGACGTGCTCCGACTGATGGTCACCGCGGCCAACCCCGACGGGAGCGCGAGCGCCGCCAGCGCCGCCTCGGCCATCGTGATCGCGTCGCCGCCCGTGAACACCGCGCCGCCGGTGGTCACGGGCACCCCACAGCGGACCGCGACCCTGAACGCCACCTCGGGCGCCTGGAACGGCGCCGGCGTCACCGTCGGCTACCAGTGGCAGCGCTCCGCCGACAGCGGCACCACGTGGACGGACATCGCGGGGGCGATGAAGGTCGCCTACACGGTGGCCGGTGCCGACGAGGGCGACGTCGTCCGCGTGCTGGTCACCGCCACCAACGCCGATGGCACCGTCGCCGCGGGCAGCGCCCCCACGCCGGTCATCCAGACCGACCCGCCCGTCAGCGTGGCCGCCCCGGTCGTCCTCGGCAGCCCCAGCCTGGGTGCGACGCTCTCCACTGACAACGGCAGCTGGACCCCGTTGGGGGACAACCTCACCTTCACCTACGCCTGGCAGCGCGGTGACGGCACCAATGGCTACCAGAACATCGCCGGCGCGACGAGCCCGACGTACACCACGGTCGCCGCTGACGCGGGCGAGAACATCCGGGTGATCGTCACGGCGACCAACCACGACGGGGCCGTGAGCGCGACGAGTCTCGCCACCCAGCCCGTCCAGCCACCGCCGGTGAACACGGCCGCCCCGGCGGCGCCCACCGGGACCTACATGAACGGCTACATCCTGGCGCCCGACAACGGCACCTGGGACAGCACCGCGACCTACGGCTACGACTGGCTGCGCTGCCCCGGCGACGCGGCCGCGGTGACCGCGGCCTGCACGCCTGTCTCCAACCGGGCCGGCTACGCCCTCACCGTGCCCGACATCGGCACCAAGATCGCGGTGGTCGTGACGGCGACCTCGATCGGCGGCTCCAGCTCCGCCACCAGCGCGCTGACCCCGGTCATCACCGGCCAGCCGCTGACCCTGGTCACGCCGCCGAGCATCTCGGGCAACCCGCAGCCGCCCAACACGCTGTACGCCAACCCAGGGTCCTGGACCGTCACTCCCACCGGCGTCGACTATGACTGGGATCGCTGCGACCCCGACGGCGTCTCTGGCTGCACGCTCGTCGCCGCCGACACCGCGCACTACACGCTGACTTCCGTCGATGACGGCCACACCATCGTCCTCATCGCCAACGTCTCCTCGCCGGGCCGCGTGGCGACGGGTCAGAGCGCCCCGCTGGTCGTCCAGGACCAGCCGCTGCCTCAGGCCACCGTGCTGCCCACGGTGAGCGGCACGACCGTGCGCACCAACGTGATGGGCGCCACCGGCGGCGTCTGGACCAACAGCCCGCGGACGCTCGCCTATCAGTGGGAGCGCTGCAACGCGTCGGGCCAGAACTGCCTGGCCATCCCCGGCGCCACCCAGCCCGCCTATCAGCTCACCAACGTCGACGAGGGCTCCACGATCACCATCGCGGTGACCGCCACCAACACGTCGGGCACCACGACGGCGCTCGCCGCTCCCTCGGGCGTCGTGACCGCGCTGCCGCCGGTGGCGACGGGTCGGCCGGCGCTCAGCACCCTGGGCGTGCAGCAGAGCGTGCCGGTGTCGGTCACCAACGGCACCTGGCAGGCCACCGGCCCCTCCACCTACACCACGGTCTGGCAGCGGTGCAACAGCTCGGGAGCGTCATGCACGGCGATCAGCGGCGCCACCGCCGCCGCCTACATCCCCACGGCCGCCGACGTCGGCCACACGCTCGTGGTCGTGGTCACCGCGACCAACGTCGACGGCTCGGTGGCCTCCACCTCGGCGCCCTCGGACGTCATCCTGCCCGCCGCGCCCCGCTGGCGCGACCTGCCGGTGCTCAGCGCCAACAACGGCTATGTCGGCGGGGTGCTCAGCGTCACCGGCGGGGTGTTCACCGGGCCGGCGGTCGCCTCTGACGTGACCCAGATCATGCGCTGCACCAACGCCTGCACGCCGATCAGTACCGCCGCGAGCTACACGATCCTCACCGCCGACATCGGCGCCATCCTGCGCCTGCGCGAGACCGCCTCCAACGCCGGGGGCACCGCCGTCATCTGGTCGGCGCAGTACGTGGGACCGGTGGCCTCCTCGGCCTCGGCGTCCGCCGTCCTGGGCACGGGACAGGCGGTGCTGCGCAACAAGGACGGCGACGCGCTGGCGACCGTCCAGCTCAGCGCCGTGACCGGCGTCTCGGCCGATGCCCTCATCGCTCATGACACCGCCCCCGCCCGACCCGCCGCCGCCCACTCGCGCGCCGTCGTC
>JBAQGP010000137.1:0-2957 GCA_049287845.1 Solirubrobacteraceae bacterium
AGCTTGATGGGGCGAGTCATCGTGCTGCTACGGCCTGATCTAGCTCGCGCTTGAGGTCGCGGATCTCGTCGCGCAACTTTGCGGCATATTCGAAGCGCAGATCCTCCGCGGCGGCGAGCATCTCCTCCTCCAGCTCGACGATTGCACGCTCGATTTCAGCGGGCGGCATCGACGAGGCCGCGCGCTGGCGCCGCCGCCGTGACTTGGGCACCTTGGAGTCAGACATGAGGAATTCCGCGATGTCGGAGATGCCCTTGACGATCGTCTCCGGGGTGATCGAGTGCTCCTCGTTGTGGGCCCGCTGGATCGTCCGCCGGCGGTCGGTCTCGCTGATCGCCGAGCGCATGGCCGCGGTCTGCTTGTCGGCGTACATCAGCACCTTGCCGTCCACATTGCGGGCGGCGCGGCCGATCGTCTGGATCAGCGAGGTCGCACCGCGCAGGAAGCCCTCCTTGTCGGCGTCGAGGATCGCCACCAGCGAGACCTCGGGCAGGTCGAGGCCCTCGCGCAGGAGATTGACGCCCACGAGCACGTCGTACTCGCCCAGGCGCAGCTCGCGGATGATCTGGATCCGTTCCAGCGTGTCGATCTCCGAATGCAGGTAGCGGACCTTGAACCCCATCTCCAGGAGGTAGTCGGTGAGGTCCTCGGACATCTTCTTGGTCAGGGTCGTCACCAGCGTGCGCTCGTCGCGATCGACGCGGCCGCGGATCTCGTTCATCAGGTCGTCGATCTGGTTGCGGGTCTCGCGCACCTCCACCTCGGGGTCGACGATCCCGGTCGGCCGCACGATCTGCTCCACGATGCGGGGGGAGTGCGTGCGCTCGTACTCGCCGGGCGTCGCCGACACGAAGACCATCTGCGGCGTGATCGAGAGAAACTCCGCGAAGGTCTGCGGCCGGTTGTCCAGCGCGCTGGGAAGGCGGAACCCGTAGTCCACGAGGGTCTGCTTGCGGGAACGGTCGCCCTCGTGCATGCCGCCGATCTGAGGCACGGTCTGGTGGGACTCGTCGATGAAGCAGACGAAGTCCGACGGGAAGTAGTCCAGGAGGCAGTACGGCCGGTCTCCGGGGTTGCGGCCGTCGAGGATGCGCGAGTAGTTCTCGATGCCCGAGCAGAAGCCCAGCTCGCGCAACATCTCCATGTCGTACTGGGTGCGCTGGCGCAGGCGGTGGGACTCCAGCAGCTTGCCCTCCTGCTCGAGCTCGGCGCAGCGCGCATTGAGCTCCCGGCCGATCTCGGCGACCGCGTCCTCGATCATCCCGTCGCGGACGTTGTAGTGCGATGCCGGCCAGATGGCGACGTGCTCGAGATCGTCCTCGATGACCTCGCCGGTGACCGGGTCGAAGTGCTGGAGGTGCTCCACCTCGTCGCCGAAGAGCACGATCCGGTACGCGGTCTCGGCGTAGGCGGGGAACACCTCGAGCGTCTCGCCCCGGACGCGGAAGGTTCCGCGTGAGAGTGCGGTGTCGTTGCGGTTGTACTGGATCGAGACGAGCTTGCGCAGGAGCCTCTCGCGATCGATCATCTCCCCCTTGTTCAGGGTCTGGAGGTTCATCTCGTAGGTCTGCGGTGAGCCGAGGCCGAAGATGCAGGACACGCTGGCCACGATGACGACGTCGCGCCGCGCGAACAGGCCGGCGGTGGCAGCATGGCGCAGCCGATCGATCTCCTGGTTGATGGCCGAGTCCTTCTCGATGTAGAGGTCCTTGGAGGGGACGTAGGCCTCGGGCTGGTAGTAGTCGGAGTAGGAGACGAAGTACTCGACCGCGTTGTTGGGGAAGTAGGTCCGGAACTCGTTGCAGAGCTGGGCCGCGAGCGTCTTGTTGTGGGCAATGATCAGCGACGGGCGCTGGACGGCCTCGATCGTCGCCGCCATCGTCATCGTCTTGCCGGTGCCGGTGGCCCCCAGCAGCGTCTGGAAGCGCTCGCCCGTCTCGATGCCGTCCGCCAGCGCCTGGATCGCCGCGGGCTGATCGGCGGTGGGTGAGAAAGCGGTGTCGAGCTCGAACTTGGGCATGGTGCTCCGTTATGAATCTAGCGGTCACGCAGGACCGTCACGGGGGCATGCGGCCAGGACCTGACCGCATCTCACGGCCGCCGGAACGGGCCGCGGACTAGCCGTAGCCGAGCGCGGACGCGTAGGTCCTGCGGTACTGGGCGCGGGCGTTGAGTACGCGCTGCACGTAGGCGCGGGTCTCCGGGAAGGGGATGTCGCCCACGTGGAAGCGCTGCCCGTCCTCGTGGACGGACCTCACCCAGTTGTCGACGTTGGTCTCCCCGCCGTTGTAGGCGGCCAGAGCGAGCACCGTGTTGCCGCGGTACTCGTTGAGCAGGTAGCGCAGGTAGTAGCTGCCGTAGGCGATGTTGACCCGGGGGGTCGACAGGTCGGCCGTGCTGAACGTCGTGGCCCCCGAGCGCTTGGCCAGGAACGTCGCCGTGTCGGGCATGAGCTGCATCAGGCCGACCGCGCCGGCCGGCGAGGTGCGGGCATCGAACTTCGTCTCCGCATAGATGACCGCGGCGACGAGGGCCGGATCCAGATGCTTGGCGCTCGCCTCGTGACGGATCACCGACGAGAACTGGAGGGGCAGGCCCAGCGCGTTGACCGCGCGCTTGGCCAGCGGCAGAGCCAGCAGCAGCGCGACGCACGCGGCCGTCACCACCGCCAGGCCGAGCGTCGTACGCCGCCTGCGCTTGAGCGCCGCGCGCCGGCGAGGGGCGGCGGGGCGGCGCTGGGTCCGGCGGGGGGAGGTTGCGGTCACGGTCACCGATCGTCAGGGAGCTGCGGATGCCAGCATGTCAAGGATTGCGGACAGCCGATCCTGTAACTCGCGCTCGGTACCGTCGTTGACGACTGTGTACGTCGCAAGCTGCGACTTTTCCTGCTGGCTGAGCTGGCGGGCGGCGCGTTCGGAGAGCGCCTCGTGACCGCGCGCGGCGGCGCGCTGCGCGCG
>JBAQGP010000138.1:0-4131 GCA_049287845.1 Solirubrobacteraceae bacterium
GCGGTGGGTTGCGAGGCTCGCGGACGCCTGCTGAGCCGCCAGGGCCGCCCGAGGGTGTGAAGTACGGCCACCGCTCGATGCGCCGCCACGGCGGACGCGGGGCCCGATTGTCCGGCGGGGCAGTCACCCCTAGAACAGTAGCTCGCCATTCGCACACAGTCGACGTCCACCACCGGACGCTCGGCGGGTGTCAGCAAGGGAATGACGACTTGCGCTGACTACTTGGTCTGACACAGAGCGACGGGGTTGCCCTCGGGATCGGCGACCGTCGCGATCCGTTCGCCCCACGGCATGTCCTCAGCGTCGCGCAGGACTGTGACCTGTGCCTGGGCTAACCGAGCGAGCATCGCTTCGAGGTCGTCGACGTAGACGTACATCTCAAAGCGAGCCCCGGTGCCGGGCGACAGCCCGTAGCGGTCGCCAGCCCACTGCTCGTGTGTGACCGCGAGCTCGCCGCCGCCATCTCTGGCGAGCCCGATGTATCCCGGCGCGCCCTCAGGCGGGAGCTGGACGTGACGACGAAACCCAAGCAGCTCCCAGAACAACGCGACCGCCTCGACATCGGACGCATAAGTCACCGGGAACGCACGCAGTGCCATCAGCACAAGTCTACGCTCGGCGGAGAGACGGCTCGAGCGCCCACGCACCCTCGCCAAGCTGTCGACGGCCTGCCTCGGGCCCGTGCTTGAGGAGCGGGACGGGCACGCTATCAATTGCTATCGTATGGATATGCAAAGTCTTCACGATCCCACCTGGGACGCCCAGCTGCCGTCGGGAACAGGGACGTTGCGAGCCGTGAGACTCGCTCAGCACGCTGGCGCCCAGGCTTTGGCGGCCAACCTCTACGAGCTTGAGCAGGGCGCGGTCGTCTCGCCGCTACATTTCCATCACGTCAACGAAGAGCTGCTGTTCGTTCTGGCGGGCACGCCGACCCTTCGTCGGGGTGCCGAAGACGAGCGCGTCCTCGCGCCAGGGGAGGTCGTGTCCTTCCCAGCCGGTCCTGCCGGCGTCCACCAGGTCCTGAACCGAGCGACCGAACCGGCGCGTGTGTTGATCACCGCGACGAACGAGGTCCCAGAAGTCGCCGAGCAGGTCGAGAACGAGCAACTCGCGGTGATCACAGCTGACGGGCTCCGCCTGTTGCCGCTGAGCGCGCCGATCACCGCCGATGGCGGCGATTCGCGATGAGTGATTCGCAGGCGCTCTTCGTGCGGCTGCCAGCGCCGGCAGCTGAGCACCTGGAACGGATCGCAAGCACCAGCGGTGCGTCGAAGCGAGAGGTGGTGACCCGTCTCATCCTCGGGGAGGAGGTGGCAGTCGGTCACCACCACTTTCAGCCCGCGCCCGAACCGGCTGCCCTCACACCAGCCCAGGCGGCCGAACTCCTTCAGATCGAAGAGCAGCTCATCCTTGAACTGGCCGTCGCCGGCGAGTTACCCGGCCGACGGCTCGGGAGCCATTGGCGGTTCTCCCGCGCAGCTCTTCTCGAGTGGCTCGGAACGGCCGGACCGCGAGGCGGGGATTAAGGATTGGACGGAGAAGGAACGCCGGCGTCCGTCGGCGCGTCGATTCTAGAGGCGGGGCTACCGCACGCTTTGCGAGCGTCCGGAACGGAACGCTCAGCGGACGGCGGGCCGGTGGCCGGAGAGTGCTGCTCCTCGGTCGAAGCGACAGTCGGCTGGTCAGGCGCCCCGGATGGCGCTTCCGCGCCGACGCGTCGATCGGCTCGGATCCGGCAGCAGCAGATTTCCGTTTCGCCCGCCGGGCGAGCAAAAACAGCAGCGCGGGGCTCGACATTGGACCACTGCCTCATTCCCCGGGGCGGCGTCCCCGGACTTGGTGCGGGCGCAGGCGTCCAGTCCACACCCTGCGAGAACGGGAACGCGATGCACGGGACTGGATACCGATCGTTCTGACACCACGCGCGTCAGTTTGGGTTGACAACGTGGTGTTGTCAATCTAGACTGACGGTCATGCACGCCGAAGACATCGCCTCCGCGATCGCGTCGGACGACCCGTCGCTGGGCCTCCGCGCCGCTCTCGCTCTGCGCCGGCTCGCGGAACGGGTCGAGGCCGACCACGTCGCGGCGGCCCGGGCAAAGGGCTGGTCGTGGCAGCAGATCGGAGACGCCCTGGGCGTCACCCGACAATCCGTGCACACCAAATACAAGGAGTCCTCATGACCACCGAATCCGTTGTGCCAGAGGTGCTTCACGCCTGGGCCATCTGCTTGCGGGCCGGTGAGGAGGCGCGTCGCCGAGGTGATCGCCGAACGGGCACCGATCACCTCTTGCTCACCTTGTTGGAGGATCCCTCGATCAAAGCCGTGTTGGGCGTGAACCTGCAGCAAGCTCGCCAGGCCCTTGAGTCGCTCGATCACGAAGCCCTGGGCGCCCTGGGCCTGGGGTCCGGCATCGACGCTCCCGCTCTGCCGATGCGCGCCGTGCCGAAGAAGCCGACGATCAGAGACGTCATGCAAAAAGATCGCCTCCGCATGACCCCCGCGGCAAAGAAGGTGCTTGAGGAAGCGTCTAAGCCTAATCGTCGAAGGCTCCAGATCACGGCCCAGCAGGTGCTGGCCCAGATCCTCACTCTCCAACCACCAGATCCTGCGGCAGTGCTGCTGGGCGCGCTAGGCGTGAACACGTCGGACGCGCGGCAACGTCTCGGCGTGGGACGCGCCGCAGCGTAGGCAGACCAGCACCGAGCAGCGAGCAGCGAGCAGCGAGCAGCGAAGGGTGCCGGCGAATCGCTGACGCAGCCATCTCGTGCGCCCCGGCGCCATTGTCGCTCGCGCAGTGGAGCGGCAGCGCGTGACCGACGGAGACCTGCATCCATGGCGGCGCGGGCCTCCAGGGAGCTGGAGCGACCAGTCTCGCACCGCGCGGAAAGCAGGTCTCCGTCGCACAAGCCGATGGCTGAGCGAACATCCTGCCGAGGTGGTCGCCTGGTTCCAGGCGCCCGGCGTGCCGGTCATTGGGATGCGAGCTTGGCGAACTGTCGGCGGACGCTTCGCGGCGCGCGTCCGTGGACGATCATCGTGGTCGCCCTCGTTCCGTTGGGCTCGAGATCGATCACGATGCGTTCCTTGCCTGTGCGTCTGAACTCCAAGCTGGCTGGTGTTTGACGAAGAAGTTCCCAGCCGCTGCCGTTGAGGCCCGTCGCGATCGTGTCGAGCGCCGCGGCCCGAGTCCGCTCCAGCGAAGACGGCAGCACGAACCGGTAGGTGAACGGCCGAATACCGGGCGGTCCCAGCCGGAGCGCGGCGCGAGTCGGCGGGTCGCCGGGAAGCACCAAGCCCGGGAGGTCGCGGACGAGTTCTGAGAGCTCATGGACGGTCTGGGCCGACATCGCATGACCGAGGCGACGCTCGAGCTCCTCGACCGAGATCCGGCCAGCGGTGCAGTGAACGCGCAGCTGTTCCACCACTCGGGCGCGGTCCTGATCGGACGCCCGGATACCTCCGTCCTCGAGTTCTCCCGACCCGGCCACCTGGGTGGTGTATCACGGAACACTCGGATCTCGCGAGCGTCCCGCATGTCGCCCGGACAATGACCCAGCCGCATCAGTCGCGGCGCCTCAGATGGGAACCCCTTGCGTACACGATCGGGAGAGCAGTTCGGGCGAGTCTCCGGTACGGAGTCGCCGGAGGGTGTTGGTCGTGCTTCCGTTCCGTGGGTTGGCTGCCGCGCCGCGGAGGATCTCCGCCAAGGCTGCTGGCTGCTCGCGGCGTGAGGCCGCGATGCGATCATGGGGGCATGAGTGACTTGACCGCTTTGGTTACCGGCGCCACAGGCGGAATCGGCATACACATCGCCCGGCAGTTGGCCGAGCTGGGGTGGACGGTGCTTGTCGGCGCTCGCGACGCTGCGCAGGGCGGGGAGGTTGCCGTCCAGGTCGGCGGTCGTCCGCTGTTGCTCGACGTCACCGACGCGGACTCGATCGCGGCGGCGGCCGCCAGCGTCGCAAAACTCGATGTCGTGGTCAACAACGCGGGCATCTCGCTCGACACTGGGGCGCGGGTCACTGAGACCGCCGTCGAGGTGTTCCGGCGCACCTACGAGACCAACGTGTTCGGCGTGGTCGCCGTCACCAACGCGTTTTTGCCGGCGCTGCGCCGCTCCGCGCATC
>JBAQGP010000139.1:0-5497 GCA_049287845.1 Solirubrobacteraceae bacterium
CCCTCGGCCGCGGTGTGGACGAGGGCACCGACGTCGGTCCGCTCATCGACGATACGCAGCGGGGCAAGGTGGCAGACCTCGTGCAGGACGCGATCGGCCGCGGCGCCACCGCGGTCGTCGGCGGCCACAAGCGCGACGGCGCCGGCTACTTCTATGAGCCGACCGTCCTCACCGACATTCCCGACGACGCCGAGCTCCTGCAGCAGGAGATCTTCGGTCCCGTCGCACCGGTCAAGGGGTTCACCGACGAGGACGAGGCCGTCGCCGCCGCCAACAACACCGAATACGGACTGGTCGCCTACGTCTACACCAACGACCTCAAACGCGCCCTGCGCGTCTGCGAGCGGCTCGAGACCGGCATGATCGGCCTCAACCAGGGCATCGTGTCCAACGCCCAGGCGCCGTTTGGCGGCGTCAAGCAGTCGGGCTTCGGGCGCGAGGGCGGCTACGAGGGGATCGACGAGTACCTCGAGACCAAGTACGTCGCCGTCAACCTGTGACGGATACGTGACCGCCGCCGAGCCCGAGACCGTCACGTTCGCCGGCGACGGGTCGATTCCGAACTCGGCGCTTCCGGTGCTCGTCTATCACGGCCTCGAACTGGCCTCGGACCCGGTCGCCGCCGAGCGGGCGTTCACGGCCAACGGCTGGCGGGGTGCCTGGCGCGACGGGATCTACTCGTTTCACCACTTCCACTCCACCGCCCACGAGGTGCTCGCGGTCGTCGCCGGCCACGCGGCGGTCAGGCTCGGCGGCCCCGAGGGCGGAACCTTCGAGGTCGGCCGCGGCGACGTGTTGGTCCTCCCCGCCGGCACGGGTCACCGCAACGAGGGGTCAAGCGGCGACCTGCTGGTCGTCGGCGCTTACCCCGGTGGCATGTCGTGGGACCTGCGGCGCGGCGACCCCGACGAGTACGACGAGGTGCGCGCCAACATCGACGCCGTGCCGCTGCCCGCCACCGACCCGGTCGGGGGAGCCGGTGGAGCGCTGACCCGGCTGTGGAACGCATAGGACCTGCGGGGCCGCCGCCGCCGGGCCCGCGGCCCCCGGGGCCTACCAGCCACTGATCAACGTCTGTTCGCAGAGCGCACGTACGTTCGAAATTGTGCGTTTTGGGTATGTGGGGGCCAGTAGGTGTCCGTAGCCGGCTCGGGTCAGCTCGCAGCCGGCCCGCACCCTTTTCACGCCATGTACCCTCAATCGAGCGCATGGCCTACGCACAGGAGAGACCGGGGGTGACGGGCGCCATCAACGAGCATGCGTCCGCGCTCGCCACGGAGTGGCGCCGACTCACGCGGGCCGCGACGTTTGTGGCGCTGCTCACCGCGCCGGCCTTCTTCCTCGTCCTGTTTGACTCCAACCACTGGAGTCTCGTCGCGTCGCTGATCATCACGGCCGTGGCCGTGGTGATGTTCCGCGGACTGGTGGAGGTCCTGGCGCGCAAGTTCATCCCCTCCCCCAGCCTCTACGGCGCCGACATGTCGCTCAAGGAGGACGACATCGTCGCCCGGCGGCGCTACTGGTACTGGCGCGGGAAGTTCCGCCGGTTGCCGATCTACGCGCTCATCGCGCTGGCGCTGCTCGGGCTGTGCCAGGTGTTCTTCTCCTTCGCCGGGGTCAGCGCGCCGTTCTTCAACCCGTTCGACGGTCTGCGCACGATCTTCCCGCCCGACACGCTGCCCCAGCTCGGGCTCGTCTTCGTTCAGCTGCCGCTGCTGTTCTTCGTCAACTTCGCCATCTTCTTCGGGCCGTTCCTGTTCTTCGCGGTGCGCCAGATCCGCGGCTACGAGCCGGGCGACGCGAGTTGGGGCGTCAAGATCGACGACGTCCGCGGCCAGGCCGAGGCCAAGGAGGAGATCACCCGCGTGATCTCGCTGTGGCAGTCCGGCGAGGAGTTCGAGAAGGCCGGCGGCAAGCGCGAGCGGGGCCTGCTCTTCCTGGGCGCCCCGGGCACCGGCAAGACGATGATCTCCAAGGCCATCGCCACCAACTTCAACTGCCCCTTCGTGACCATCCCCGGCTCTGGATTCGCCGGGATGTTCATCGGGATGGATGCCATCACCGTGCAGTTCCTCGCGCGCAAGGCCCGCAGGCTGGCCGCCAAGTGGGGCGGCCAGTGCATCGTCTTCATCGACGAGATCGACGCGGTGGGCATGCGGCGCCAGGCGCTGGGCAGCGGCATGGCCCCGGACTCCGCCTCGGCCGCGGCGTCGATTCACGACCTCTGCGTCTTCGGCCCCAGCGGCGCCATCACCGCCTCCGGCGACGTCATCATCGAGTCGCGTGAGTGGCGCGAGCGCCTGTTCGCGGCCCGCGCGGAGCGCACGACGGGCCCGCAGACGGTGGCCCAGCGCATCAACGAGCGCATCCTGCGCTACTACCCGGGCTTCGGGATGGGCGGCGGCGGCGGCATGGGCGGGATGGCGCTCAACCAGCTGCTGGTGGTCATGGACGGCATCGACGAGCCGCCCCTGATGCGCAAGGTCTTCACCAACCGCATCAACACGTTCCTGGACGCCATGTTCGTGGTCCCGGGCAAGATCGGAAAGCTGCGCCTGCGTTTCTCCCCGCCCAAGCCGCGCTCGGAGCAGATCTACTTCATCGGCGCCTGCAACGTCCCCATCGAGGTGCTGGATCCCGCCCTCACGCGGCCTGGCCGGATGGGCCGCCACATCTGGTTCCGCACCCCCACCAAGGACGACCGGCTGGACATCCTGGACCTGTATCTGGGCAAGGTCGATCACGAGCCCGATCTCGACACCGACCGCCGGCGCGACGAACTGGCGCGGATCACCAACGGCTACTCGCCGTCCATGATCGAGCAGTGCTGCTCGATGGCACTGACCATCGCCCACACCGAGGGCCGCCGCGAGTTCGCGTGGCGCGACATCGTCGAGGCGATGACCACCGTGGAGACGGGCACCGCGCAGAACATCGAGTACATCTCGGAGGAGACCCGCGCCGTCGCCATCCACGAGGCCGGACACGCCGCCGCCAGCCACGTCTATCTGGGCACGGACGTCGAGTCCACGCGGCTGTCGATCCGCAAGCGCGGCGGCTCGCTGGGTCATCACATGAGCCTGGAGAAGGAGGAGCGCTTCAGCCACTTCCGCAGTTACTTCCTGGGCCGGCTCATCGTCGTGCTCGGAGCGATGGCCGCCGAGCACGTCTTCTACAAGGAGAACTCTGCCGGTGTGTCGGGGGATGTGCAGTCGGCCACCGCGCTGGCGGCCATGATGGTGGGCCAGCTGGCCATGGGTCCTGACCCGGTGACGATCGGCCTCGGCCCCGGGCCCAGGCGCGGCCCCAACGCCGAGGACACCGAGGAGGATCTCGTGCGCCGGCGGCTGGAGCGAATCGGCACGCAGATCATGAACCGGTCCAGCGGCGGGGGCGCCTTCAACGAGAACCCGCTCGGCTCCGTCCTGGGCGACGGCGCCAAGCGCGCGGCCGCGGCCGAGCTCCTCGGACAGGCCTACGTCACCGCGTACGCGCTCATGGCGGCCAACCGCGTCGCACTGGATCAGATCGCCGACGCGTTGGTGGAGCGCAAGGAGCTTCACGGCGACGAAGTCGGCGAGCTCCTGGACAGCGTCCGCCTCTCAAAGCCCGAGCTTGACCTCATGAATCCCGCCACCTGGCCCGAGCTGTGACCGAGCCCTTCGAAGGCGAGCGCTCCACCGACGACGGCGCCGTGGGCGCGAGCGTCGCGCATTCCACACGCAGCGACTCGGGCCGCAGCCACCAATACGCCAACGCCTCGCCCCATGCCGGGCGCTTCCGCGGCGTGACCGCGCTGCTGGTGGCGCTCGGCGTCGGCGCGATCGTCGTCGCCGTCTCCGTCGCGGTCGGCGGCAGGCAGACGGCCCCGGCGGCGCCGAAATGGTCAGCCTGGCGCCCGCCCGACAGCGGGACCCTCGGCGCGCGGGACATCGCCGACTTCGTCGCGCCGTTCTATCGCATCGACAGCGTGCACCAGCTCTCGCTGGTGACCGTGGTCAACCTGGAGAGCGCGACCGCCGCGGCCGCCGCGCAGCAGGCCGCCGCCGGCGGCACCGCCTCGAACACCACAGGCAGCGGGCTCCAGGTGGCGGTGCGTCCCAGCCCCACCTCCAGCCAGGTGTCGCTGCTCGGCGGCAACACCATCGCCTACAACCTGTGCGGGATCGACGGCAGGAACTGCACCATCGGCGTCGGCCAACCGTCGACTGACCGGCTGCTGCTGCTACGCCGCGAGGCGTTGGAGCTCGCGCTCTACACGTTCAGGTACATCGGAGGCACCCAGAACGTCGTCGCCATCCTGCCGCCGGGCCATACCCAGGCGGCGGCGACCCTGAGCAAGAAGCCACCGAAATCCACCGCGACGCAGGTGACGGCCAAGTCGGTGGACATCGCCGTGCTGTTCGTGCGCCAGGAGCTGAGCCCGCTGCTCAAGCACCCGCTGTCGGACATCCTCCCCGAGCAGACACCACCGTCGGTGGCCCAGATGTCCCATGCGCCCGAGGCCGGGCTCGTGGACCAGCTCACCGCTCGCGGCCTGTTCAGCGAGCAGCTTCAGCAGGCTCAGGACGGCTCGAGCCTGATCGTCCTCAATCCGCTGCCCCCTCAGTAGCCCGCTCATAGCCGGAGCACCGCGCCACCGGCAGGCGCGGGTAGCGGGGGAAGCGATCGGGCTCGTTCTTGGAACGCCGGCACAGCGAGAACACCGAGCCGCGGGTGTTGCGCACGATCTGCTGGTGGCGGCAGCTGTCGCACAGCCCCGCGGGCGGTGGGGCGGGGCGGTCGGTGCTCACGACCGGGTGAGCGCCTCCACCGTGAGCACCAGCGACTCGTACGGGCGCCCGGTCACCTGCTCGAGCGCGATCTCGCACGTGCGGTTGCTCGACAGGCAGGCGTCGAAGATCCGGCCATCGAGCTCGGCGGTGGTATCGGCCAGGGCGGTGGCGGGGAGCTCGGGGTACAGCCAGCCACGGTCGCCGGCCATCCCGCAGCAGCGTGTCGCCGCCGGCACCACGACCTCGTCGGCGAGTCGTCGCGCCACCGCCGCGAGCGTGCCCGAGACGCCGAGCTGCGCGGTGGCACACGTGGGATGGATCGCCACGGAGCCCAGGCGGTGCGTGATCTCCAGATGCTCGATCAGGTGATCATGGACCCAGCTCACCGAGTCGATCACCTGGATGCCCTCGAGCCCCAGGTTCTCCTGCAAGCCGAGGCTGCACGAGCTGGCGTCCATGACCACGGGCAGCTCGCCGCCGCCGGTCCAGCGACGCAGCGCCGCCGACGTCCGGGTCGCCATCTCGGTCAAGCCGTCGGCGTAGCCCTTCGAGCTCCAGGGGGTGCCGCAGCAGTGGCCCACGACGTCCGGCGGGATCCACAGCGGCCGCTGCGCGCGGGCTGAGATCGCGACGAGTGCCTCGGGGAGGCCGAGGCCGGTGGCGGCCGATCCCGCCCCGCGCACCCGGCCGAAGATCCGGTTCAGGCAGGAGGGCAGGTACAC
>JBAQGP010000140.1:0-2663 GCA_049287845.1 Solirubrobacteraceae bacterium
GCTGCCGCCGGCGCTGAGCCGCCGCCTGTCGCACGAGGGCCGCGCACGCTGACCGCCGGGCGCCCGCGACTGCTGGCGCTACCCTTGCCCGCATGCCATCACCGGCCATCGATGGCGGGCCGCTACCCGCGGTGGTCGCGCGCTGCGTCAGCAAGTCGTTCACGGTTCCCGAGGAGCGCCGCCACACGCTCAAGGAGCGTGCGCTGCATCCGCGGCGGCGGATCAAGCACCAGACGTTCCGGGCGCTGAACGACATCTCGTTCGCGGTCGACCAGGGGGAGTTCTTCGGCATCGCCGGGCGCAACGGCAGCGGCAAGAGCACGCTGCTGAAGTGCCTGGCGGGGATCTACCGCGCCGAGGGCGACATCTGGTGCCGCGGCCGGCTGTCGACGTTCATCGAGCTGGGCGTCGGGTTCAACCCGGACATGGCCGCCCGCGACAACGTGGTGATGAACGGGATCATGCTCGGCCTCTCCCCGCGCGAGGCGCGCAAGCGCTACGACGCCGTGATCGAGTTCGCCGAGCTTCAGGAGTTCAAGGACCTCAAGCTCAAGAACTACTCCTCGGGCATGTACGTCCGCCTGGCGTTCTCGGTGGCGATCCAGGTCGACGCCGACATCCTGCTCATCGACGAGGTGCTGGCCGTCGGCGACGCCGCCTTCCAGCAGAAGTGCTTCGACGTCTTCAACGAGATGCGCGACAGCGGCAAGACGATCATCTTCGTCACCCATGACATGGGCACCATGCAGCGCTTCTGCCACCGTGCCCTGCTGCTCGAGCGAGGCTCCCCGGTCCATCTGGGCGACCCCCGCGAGGTCGCCGACCGCTACCTGGAGATCAACTTCGGTCGCGATCCGGAAGCGGCGGGCGCCGCTGACGCGCGCGGCGGCGACGGCGAGGCCCGGGTGCTGGAGGCCTGGGTCGAGGACGAGAATGGCGAGACGGTCCTGACCACGCAGCAGCACCAGCGGATGACCCTCAACGCTCGGGTGGCGTTCATGGTCGACGTCGAGGATCCGTCGGCGAGCGTGTACGTCCTCAACGAGGAGCACAAGGCGATCCTCGTCGCCAACACCTCGGTCGAGAACGAGCACACCGGGACCTTCCGCGCCGGGGAGGAGGTGGTGATCTCCTTCGCCTTTGACAACGTGCTGGCGCCGGGCCGCTACAGCCCCATGTTCACGCTCGCCCACCGTGGCATGGGACTCGACCTCATGGACCGCTTCGAGGGCGCGTTCTCCTTCGTCGTCACGGCCAGAACGGCCCAGGGCGGTTTGGTCGACGTGCCGGTGCAGGCGGCGATCACCCGGTCGGCCGACATGGCCGGCGGCCGCGGCGGCATCGCATCCGGAGCCGAGCGGAGCCGCGCGTGAGCACACAGGCACCCACGGAGCCACGTGTGAGCATCCCGGCGCCGGTGGTCTCCTACGAGGCGCTCGGCCGCCCGATCAAGGGGCCAGAGGCCCTCCCCGACGACTGGAAGCGGTTCTGGCACCTCACGTACAACATCGCCGTGATGCAGTGGAAGGTGCGCTTCTTCGGCTCGGCGCTGGGCTACGTCTGGCAGCTGGTGCGGCCGCTGCTGCTGTTCTTGGTGCTGTACGTGTTCTTCACACAGATCGCCAACGTCGGCGCAGGGCTCGGGCCGTCGGCGGACTTCTACGGCTCGCAGCTGCTGGCCTCGATCGTGCTGTTCACGTTCTTCGGCGAGGCGACGATGGGTGCGGTGCGCAGCGTCGTCGACTCTGAGAACTTCGTGCGCAAGATCCAGTTCCCGCGCCTGGTCATCCCGCTCTCCATCGTGCTGCTGGCTCTCTTCAACCTGTCGCTCAACCTGATCGTGGTGACGATCTTCGCCCTGATCGAGGGCGTACGGCCCATGCTCACGTGGCTGGAGCTGCCGCTGATCGTGATCATGCTGGCGGTGCTGTGCACCGGGGTGGCGATGCTGCTGTCCGCGCTGTTCGTCTACTTCCGGGACATCCAGCCGATCTGGGAGGTCGTCAACCAGGTCATCTTCTACGCGTCGCCGATCATCATCCCGATCGCCACAGTGCGCAGGAACCTCAGCCCCACCCTCCTGCACATCTACATGCTCAACCCCCTGGCGGTCATCTTCCAGCAGTTCCGCCACGCGTTCGTCACCCACGCCACGCCGAGCGCCGGTGCGCTGCTCGGGTCCATGGCGGCGCTGCTCGAACCTATGGCCATCGTGGTCATCGTCTTCGCCCTCGGGTTCTACGTCTTCAACCGGACCGCGCCTCACGTGGCGGAGGACCTCTGAGCTAAGACGCTGTCGGCGCTGGGCCGCCGTCCTCGGCACGGTTACCCTCCCGACTCACCTCCATGGACGGCCTGAGCTCTCACGCCCCGATGACGCATCTGTTGCGCGAGCGCGGCGTGTTCGATCGCCATCCGTTCGTGCTCATCGACGTGGGCTGCTCGGACGGGATCGATGAGGCATGGCGGGCGTTCGGGCCATCGTTGGTGGCGCACGGATATGACACCGACGTCGCGGAGTGTGAGCGCCTTCAGGCGCGCGAGCCGTTCGATCACGTCTCGTATCACCCCCGCGCCGTGGGTCTGCCGGAAAGTCACCCTTTCGCGCAGCGGCGCAGAGAGGACGCGACGCGGTGGCCCAACACGAACATCTGGGGCCGCAT